>CAZWRO010000048.1:0-2694 GCA_964635365.1 uncultured bacterium
CTAGAAGGGAATGAAAGCTTGCGCCTCCCACCGGCTCCGCTCCAACTCGTTCACGCTCCAGCCAACCGACCACCGCGGTGGGATCTCGTACGTCATGCGCAGCGTTCGCGACTGCGACGGGCCGCTCAAAGCGCCCACGTAGGAAACCACTACTCGGCTGAATATCCGCTCGCCCAGACGCAGTCGCACCGGCCCCTGAATGGCGAAGTCCAGCGACAACTGGTGCACCCCCAGCGCGCTCCCGAACGGCGGAAGCATGATCCCCGTTATCTCCCCCCCGGCCGCCCCCGAGGAGCCCGGCTCCGCCAGCAACGACGTCGCGTCCCGGCGAGCCCCCCGGCTCGGCACCACCACCGGCCCCGCCAGTAGCACCATCACCAGCGCCTCGTCCAGGTATGGAATCGCGTCCGCATGCCACGAGAACATTCCCGAACCCGCCTGCCCGTCCCCGTCTGACTCCATGGGATAGATAAGCCCCGCCGGCCTCAGCGAGACCGAGTAGTCTCCCACGCGCCCATCCGCCTCGGCGCTCACCCTGATCTCAGGACGCTCCCCGGCCCTCCGTTCCACCCACACCTCCCCGTGCCGCACGGTCAGCATCGCGTTCGGGAAGGCCAGCACTCCTTCGTGCGTCTCCGCCTGCCCGTCGAGCGTCAGCCCGGCCGGGCTGGCCACCCCGCCGATATCCAGGTAACCCGTGGCCGACCCATCCGCCAGCTCCCGGCCGCGATCTATCTCGATTCCCGTCGCTCGCCTCGGCGCGCCGTACCGGAACTGCACCTCCTCCCCCAGCAGCATCCGCACCTGCACCGCGGGCGAAAACGGAAGCGCCGCCGGCGGCGCCAACGCAGAGCCGCTCCGCGGAATCCCGATCACCGCGTGAGAGACAACCACGGGCTCGCGGCGCCGCGCGCCTTCGGCGTCCGCGCTTTCCACGGTAGTCAGCAGCGGGCGCCCGGCCTCGTCATTAGTCAGCAGCAGCGTGCCTCGCACTTGCGCGCTCAAGAAGTCGGCGATCACCACTTCTATATCATCCAGAGCACACCTAACATCGACCCTCGTGCCGTCCGGCCGGCCCGCCGCAAGGGAGGCCAGCTCCACCTCCCCTTCGATAGAGAAGGTTCCCTCCCCCATCCGCCCGCGCACCCCGGGCTCTCGCGCCCCCGGCCCTTCCTCCGGCGCCTGCCGAGCGATCAGGAGCCGATCACCTCGCAAGTAAAAGTCGGCGTCGAAGGCCGCCGGGCTCATCTGCGGCACAAACGCATACTCCGCGTCCGTCACGTGCAGCTCCGCGCGCGGCAGACTCAGCCCCGGCCCATCACCGGCTCCATTCGCGAACCCGAACGGAAACACAATGCTCCCCCGCGCCTCCATGGGGCCGTCCACCAGACGCACCTGCTCCACCGTCAGACGCCCCCTGTTCAATGAGACGGGGCCCATCATCATGCGCTCGAACCTCAACGGCCCGAGACGGAAGTTATCCACTTCCGCGTCCCCTCGCAGCACGGGGCGAGACGTCTGCCCGCTCAAGTCGAAGTTGATAGTGCCTTCGCCACCCAGCGCAAGCTCATAACCCAGCCATGGCTCCAGCAGACTCAGATCCAGGTTGCCCACGTCGGCCGATACGAACATGTCGCCGCCCGGCGACACGCTCCCGACGACCGAGGCGTAGGCCTCCTCGTGCCGCGCCCGCAGATCCATCTCCACCGTCTGGCGCGACAAATCCAGGCTGCCTTCTATCTGCTGGATTCGACGCCCGTCGTAAGCCAGGTCGGTCACCGCCAAGTCAATCGCCGCCCGCGGATCGCTCGCCGTCCCCGCGATATCGACCTCCGCCTCCAGCCACCCCGACACGGGCCGCGACAAAATGCCGGCGTACCTCGCCACCTTCGGCGAAGCCACGCCCGACCGGTACAGCCGCCAGGCCGCCCCGTAGCCGATGGTGAACAGTTTGGACAGGTCGATTCGCTCCAGCCGCAGCCTCCCCGCCAGCTCGCGGGAGCGCAGGTCCACATTTCCCGAAACCGAGATCGCGCTATCCCCCCGCCTCAGCAACGCCGATCGCACCGTCAGCACGCCGTCCGCGAGGTGGCCCGACAGCGCCGCCTCCTCAAGGGGAATCTCATTCAGCACTACCGAGGTCGAGGTCGCATCGAAATCTATCTCCGGATTCCTCGGCCAGCCGGTGGCCGTGGCCAGCACACTCACCTCACCTGTCGCCGTTAAGCCCAGGCTCCTCCGCAATCCCGAGGCCACGCTGGATAGGTCCAGTGGATCTCCCACCAGCTCTACTGAAAGGCCGGACTCGACCGCATACTGCCCCGTAACCTCCACATGCGTCCGGCCGTCATCGATGAACATCTCCTCGATTAGCACCCGGCCCCGCTCGTATCGCACATGCGCCCGCCCGGTTTCGAACGCGTAACCCGCAATCGCCGGCCCGTGCAGGCCCAGGGCCAACTCCAACGTCGGGCTGGCGAGGGTGCCATCTATCGACAGCATACCGTCCACCACGCCCTCCGGCACAACTCCGTTGGCCGGCACCCAATCCCGAAGCGCCGCGTGCTCCACGCTCACTTCGCCCGCCAGCCTGGCGTTCTGCCTCTCTCCCTGCCAGTCGGCCACCTCCAGCTCACCGCGATACTGCCCGCTCCCCAGCCTCAGCGATAGATCGACAACCCGCAGCCGCGCCGG
>CAZWRO010000048.1:2794-6388 GCA_964635365.1 uncultured bacterium
CCTTCGATGGTCCCCTCTGTGATTGTCACCGACTCACCGGCAAGCTCGAATCGGCAGGCTACCGTCCCCAGTGGCATCCCTCGAACCGCGGCCTCGCGCAGCGCAATCTCTCCCGACGCAGACGGCTGCGCTTGGTCCAGGTCCATGACCGCCGTCAGCGATCCCGTACCGCTCATCCCCGCCCCGTCCAGTCCCGCCATCTGCGCCAGCATCGCCACCGGCACATCGCTCATGCTGAAGTTCGCCCGCGTCTGCCGCCTTTCGCCCGACCAGTCCACCTCGAAATCCCCCGCCAGGCGGCGTGGACTTCCGTGTGCCCTCAAGTTGCTAATCGACAGGCGCCCGCGCGAGTAGCGGAAATCCGCCTGCACGTCGTGCCACGAGATCCCCCGGAACTCCATCGCCTCCACGGCGGCCGTCCCCCGCACCGTCACCGACGAAGCCGGCCCCTCCACCCTCGCCGCCGCGCGCAACGGCGTCCTCATGGCCACCGGCAGTGGAATCGAGAGACGGGGAAAGATCGCTTGCAGGTCCGCAAGCGTAATGCGAGGAGAGGACAAGTCCAGCGCCAGTTGCGGATCGGCGAAGTCGGAGATACGCCCACTAACGGCAATCGGCGCCCCGCCCACCTGGCCCGATATCTCCTCCAGGTAGACCTCGCCGTTCGCCACCCGCACTGTCCCGTTCACGGCGGTCACCGGGCGAGGCAGCCACGGGAACTCCACCGACGCCTCTGTCAAGGACCCCTCCACCGAGTAGTCGAGATCCTGAAGCTCGGAGCTTCCCTGCGCGAACGATACCTCCGCCGTCACCTCTCCCCGGCCGCCCGTCGCGTTGAACGCTTCCATCTCCGGCAGGCGGGAAAACCCGTACCCCAAGTCCACCTCCGACACGATGCCCGAGATGCTCGTCCGGCCGGAGGCCGCCTCCGACCTCCCCGTGGCCTCCACGACCCCGAACGCATCCTCAACCCCGCGGCCCCGCAACGAAAACACAGTGAGCCCCGGCTCCGGGTAGCTCACCATAAGCTCGACCTCGTCGAGCTCCGTCACCTGGCCGCCCCGCATCTCGTCGACGACCACCAGTCGCCCCTCTTCCACGTGAATCTCACCCGTGAAGCGCGACGGCGCCTCCCGCTGACGCGCCAGCAGATCGGAGATGCTCCACTGACCGTCCGGACGCCGAGTGAGCGTGACCTCCGGCCGCGTCAGCTTCAGCCCCCGCACCTCCGGGAGCTTCGAAGGTCGCCGCAGCCAGTCCCCCAGACTCCCGATCTCCGCAGACGCCTCGGTGCCGATGAGCAGCGGCGAGCCATCCCGGTTCTCTATCACCAGATCACTCATCACAACGTCACCGGACAGGTTGACCGACAGGGCCCCGATAGACACCTCGCGATCCATCTGCCGCGAGAGCTCGCTGGCGATGATCTTCCTCAGGTGTTCCGTCAGAGGCCCGGTGCGCAGCAGCACCACGGCCGCGACCAACGGCAGAAGCAGCAAGGCGACATATGGCAGCAGTCTTGCCACTCTACGCATTAATCAATGGCTCGCTTCCTTGGCTGTGTGCGCGTGCATGCGTTGAACCCTTAGACACCCCACAAGTCTATTCTCCCCACTCAGTTCAGCTTTGCACCAGCTTTTCTGCGTGATACGAGCTTCGCACCAGCGGACCGCTGAGCACGTGACCAAACCCCATCTCCCGCGCCGCCGCCGCATAATCATCGAACCGGCTTGGTTCAATGTAGGCCGCCACCGGCAAGTGCCGCCGGGTCGGCTGCAGATACTGCCCGATGGTCACCGCCCCCACGCCCGCCCCCCGCAGGTCGCCCAGGACCGCCAGCACCTCCTCCTCCGACTCGCCCAGGCCCACCATCAGCCCGCTCTTAGTCACTGCTTCCGAGCGCATCTCTCCCGCCCGTCGCAGCAGCCCCAGCGAGCGTTCGTAGTCGGCCTGCGGCCTCACCCTCGGATAGAGGCGGGGCGCCGTCTCCACGTTGTGGTTCAGCACCTCCGGGCCCGCCGCCAGCACCGTGCCCAGCGCCTCTTCGTCCCCATTGAAGTCGGGTACGAGCACCTCCACCGTCGCCTCCGGCAGCTTCCCCCTGATGGCCGCAATCGTGGCCGCGAAATGAGCTGCTCCCCCGTCCGCAAGGTCGTCCCGGGTGACCGATGTCACCACCACGTGCTTCAGTCCCAGCCAGCTGGCGGCCTCCGCCACGCGCCCCGGCTCCTCCGCCTCCAGCGCCGCGGGCGAGCCGTGGTTCACCGCGCAGAACCCGCAGTTCCGCGTGCACACCTCCCCCATAAGCATGAATGTGGCCGTTCCCCGAGCGAAGCACTCCCCAAGGTTCGGGCAGCGCGCGCTCTGACACACGGTGTGCACACCCATCTCGGCCAGCTCGCGCCCCAGCGCCGCCAAGTGAGGTCGCTTCCGCACCGCCGGTATCAGCCACTCCGGAAGCCGTCTGCTCATGGCCGCTCCGCCTCCGCCGGCGCCCGCCGCGCCAGCGCGCACCGCGCCAGCGCTCCCCAGGTCACTGGATTGACGGCGAACAACGAAAACGATTCCCGCAGTTCCCGCGCCGCCCCCTCCATGTTCCCCTCTCTCAGCAGCCGCCGCCCCAGCCGGCAGTGCGCCCAGGCCAGCCGCCTCCGCGCCACCCCTCGCAGCCCCTTCCCCGCCGCCGCTGCGCGGTCCACCGCGCCGCGCGCCAGCGCGCGCCCTATCACCTCGGCCTCTCGCCGACGCAGCGCGGACTGCTGGGCCGTGCGTTGGTCACCATGAAGCCGATACACGGTGAGCCGCGCGCTCAGCGTCGCCACCTCCCAGCTCTCCGCCACCCGCAGCCACATATCCCAATCCTGCGCCAGCGGCAGCCCTTCGTCGAAGCCGCCGACCTCCTCGAAGCAGCGCCGCCGCGCAACCACGCTGGACATCGCCAGCCGGTTCGCCCGAATCAACGCCGGCATGGAAATAGGCCGCCAGCGGGCCGACTCGCGCACCGCACGCCGCCGGAGCGAGGCCGGCCGATCCGTGCGGACCACCCCGGTGCCCAGCACCCCCAGGCCCGGCCGTACCGCCAGCCGCTCCACCTGCCACAGGAGCTTCTCCGGCCTCCACAAGTCGTCATCGTCGATGAACGCCAGCAGCTCCCCCGCCGCCGCCTCGATCCCCACATTGCGCGCCGCTCCCGGCCCGCGGCCGGGGCCGCGCAGAAAGTGAACCGGAAAGCGCGCGCTCGCCAGAAGCGGCCCCAGCGCGCGCCGCGCCTCCCCGGCCGAGCCGTCGTCCACCACCAGCAGCTCGTCCGGCGGGAGCCGCTGCGCCAACACGCTCGCCGCAGCCTCGACCACCAGCCGAGGCCGATTCCGCGTGGGAAGGATGGCGCTGATCGTTGGTCGGGTCACCTCAAGCGATCTCCAGCTAACTCAAATCGTCAACAGCCCACGGCCGACGGGCTACCTCGCGAGTATAGGAAAGCGCCTTCATCAGTGTCAACCCTAAGGCGCCCTCCGCGCCACCCAAAAGGCGCAAGCGCCGCCCAAAAGGCGCAAGCGCCGCCCAAAAGGCGCAAGCGCCGCCCCCAAAAGGCGC
>CAZWRO010000048.1:6488-8476 GCA_964635365.1 uncultured bacterium
GCCCAAAAGGCGCAAGCGCCGCCCAAAAGGCGCAAGCGCCGCCCCCAAAAGGCGCAAGCGCCGCCCAAAAGGCGCAAGCGCCGCCCAAAAGGCGCAAGCGCCGCCCCCAAAAGGCGCGTATTGACTTATCGAAAGAGGCAAGCTACAGTTCGTGCACGTCGGCATCATGTTCGCCACGGTTTCCTCGTCATGATACGATACCTCAGTTGCGCGGTCGCACTGCTATCTATAGTCCTCTCGGCCGGCTGCGCCGGCCGAGGCCCCGCCGGCCGCGCCAACGCCGAGGAGCTAGCCGCCTGGGTCTCCGGCCAATCCTACTCCACCTGGTCCACCTTCAGGCGCCGCGATCACGCCCCCAACCAGCCCGACAGCCCGGACGGCCTCACTCTGGGCAGCCCCAACATCTTCGCCGCCATTGGCTGCAACCAGGACGACCTCACCACCGTCGATGTCCTCTGGTGCGACCAGCGCACCGCGCGCCCCCTCGCGCGGCCCCTGACCGTCGCCCTCGCCACGCCAGATTCCGAGCCCTCCGAATCGGGCACGGCCGATGGCGTCCCTCTGGGCAGCTTCCCGGAGCAGACCCTCCAGCGAGTTCGCCACACCTCCATCGCCGTTTCCCGAAGCGTGCGCGACGACCTCCGCGTCACCTGTGTCGACTTCGCGCCCATGAACCCCGAGGACAACTTCCTCGTCCGCTGGTTCCTGGTCGAGAACACCGGCCAGACCCCGCTCCGGCCCGACCTCTCATTTCACATCATGGCCCCGGGCGAATGGACCTCGCGCGGGTCCCATATGTGGCAGCTTGGCGACCGGCTCGCCTTCCTATCCGATACGCGTCTCCTCCAGCGCGACGAAACCGTGCAGGCCGTCATGGGCCGCCTCCGCCCCGGCGAAAAGGCCTCCGCCGCGCTCCTCATCGTCGCCGTCGAGGACTCCGCCCAGTTGCCCGAGGACCTCCGCCAGGCCGAAGCCGCCTTGGAGAATCTGCCCCAGCTTCTCGAAGACACCAAGTCCGAGTGGACCGCCTGGTGCGCGCAGACCCCCCTCACCACCGGCCACGAGCGCACCGACGACCTGCTCGACTCCCTGCTCTGTCTCGTGCGCAGCCACATCGGGCCCCGGGCCATCCACACCGGCTCCCTGCGCTATCCCCACAACCGCGCCTGGGTGCGTGACAGCTACTGGGTGCAGCGAGCCCTTCTGGAGCTGGGCCGCCCCGAAGGGGCGCGCCTCAGCCTCGACTTCTTCCACCGCGCCTGGCGCGCCGCCGGCCTCGCCTCCGCCTACCAGATCCCCGACGGCGACCCCACCTCTTGGGGCTACTCCCGAGTCGAGCTTCCCCACTACCTCGTCCTCATGGTCCGCGACGCCGACCAACTCGGCGGGGCCGACCCCATGACCTACTGGGACATGGTCCAGGGCTGCCTCGACGCCGCCGCCGTGCCCGACAACGGCCTCCAGCCCATGAACGGAGACGAAACCTGGATCCTGGCCGCTCCCGTCCGCGAGCTCGACGACCTCATCGACAATAGCTGGCTGCTCATCGCCTCCGCCGAGTACGGAGCCGACCTCGCCGCCCGCGCCGGCGACGAAGACCGCAGCGCCCGCTACCGCGCCCTCGCCTCCAAAGCCCGCCTCGCCCTCGCCCGCTTCCAGCCCCGGCCCGGCCAGGCCGAATGGTACGCCATCGGCCGCGGCGGCGACGGATCGCTGGACTTCTCTCTCGCTCCCGCGGTGCTCGCCCGCGGCGCTATCCTCGGAGTGCTCCCCGCCTCCGACCCCCTACTCTCCTCCGGCCTCCTCGTCGCCTGCCGCCAGCTCGGCTTCGACCGCGGCCTCCGCGCCCACGCCAGAAGCGCCACCATCGACGGCGGCACCCCCGGCTACGTCCTCTACGCCGCCTCCGACGGCCTCGACTCCGCGGTCACCAACGAACTCGCCCTGCGCATGTTGCGCTTCTGCTCGGCAACCGGCTGCGTCTGGGA
>CAZWRO010000048.1:8576-12039 GCA_964635365.1 uncultured bacterium
CTTCCGAGCCGGCGACCAGCCGCTCTATATCACCTTTCACCTCGCCCGCCTCGGCGTCCCCACCCCCTAATGCCGCCGACTGGACCGCCGCCTCCTAATACACTCCGTGCTCCCGCACCAGCTCCACCACCCGCGCGTACCGCGCGAAGCTCACCTGCGGCCGCCTTGTAGGGCCGAAGGGCACGCCCTCACGCTTCGCCGTGCCTTGCCCCGCCCGCGCTGCACGCCGAGGATTGCAGGACCCGCCGCGGTATCCTTGAACGGGGGCCGAGCGCGTGCTATCATATCCGTGTTCAGAGCGGCCTAGCGTCGGTGTTTGTAGCGGCGAAGCGGAAGTCAGGAATGAGGGCGCGGGAGCAATGGTTTGAGAGCAGCCCAGTTGGTTCGCATACTGGAGCGGGCCGGATGGAAAGTAGTGCGCCAGAGGGGCTCGCACCAGCGACTGGAGAACCCAGACCGCCCACGAAACTCAGTCACCGTTGCAGCCCATGCGGGTCACGACCTCCCGCAAGGAACCCTGCGCGCGATCCTGCGGCGCGCCGGGCTCTCCCGTGAGGAATTCGAGACCCTGAAGAGAGGATGACATGCAATACAGCGTGATCTTGACGCCCGAACCTGAGGGCGGCTTCACCATCACGATCCCCGCGTTTCCTGGATACGTCGGCTTTGCAGACACGGAAGACGAAGCCCTCGCGCTTGCTCGCGAGGGAATCGCTTTTGAGATCGAGCGCCTGCGGGAAGAAGGGCAGAGCCCACCCACCGAGCCCGGTCCGCCCAAGGTTCTACTCGTGGGGACATGACCCTGACCGGCCGGGCCGTGGCCTCCTAATACACTCCGTGCTCCCGCACCAGCTCCACCACCCGCGCGTACCGCGCGAAGCTCACCTGCGGCGGTATCGAGTGGTCAGAGTGAAACACATACCCCCCGGGACTCGACATCCCGATCTTCAGCTTGCCGAGCACCTCAGCTTCCAGCTCCCTCTCGTCCTCGGCGAAGAACGTGCGCACATCCACTCCCCCCATGAAGCACAAATCCCGGCCGTACTCCCGCACCAGCTCCCCCAGGTCCATTCCCGCCTTCACCTCCAGCGCCTGAAGACAATCGAAACCCGCCTCGATCAGCATCGGCGCCAGATCCCTTACCAGACCGCAGGAGTGCAAGATCACCGGCAACCCCTGCCCGTGGAAGAACTCGCAGACCTGCTTGTGATACGGCAGCAACTGCTCCCGATACGCACGCGGAGAGAACAGCAGGCCGTTCTTGTACCCCAGGTCATCCCACAGCCAAGCCCCGTCGAACTCGAAGCCCCTCTCCAGGTACAGCTTCCCCATCCCGATTATCATCTCCGCGTCGTACTCATACATCTCCCGAACCCAGTCCGGGTCTTCGGCGATCGCCACCAGCAGCGCCTCCGGCCCGACCTTTCGCCAGGTGGCCTCGTACCCGGGAATCACTCCCAGGCACACGAACTTCCCCGCCTCCCTCCACCGCGCGTGCTGGGCCTTTTCCGCCTTCCAATCGACGCGGTCCGGGTCCGGCTTGAGCCTCCCCTTCAACTCATTCCACTGGTCCCGAGACTTAATCACAAAATCCAGAAGCTCCGGCGTCGAACGATGGTCCACCCAATCCCTCTTCACGATCCCCCACTCGTCTTTCACCACCACATACTCATCCGTGCGCTCCAGCTCCTTCGGCTCCAGCCCGAAGGAGTTGTCCATGCTCGTCAGGCGGATCTCGGTCTC
This sequence comes from uncultured bacterium, assembly GCA_964635365.1. Classification (GTDB taxonomy): domain Bacteria; phylum Armatimonadota; class Hebobacteria; order Hebobacterales; family Hebobacteraceae; genus CAZWRO01. The sequence continues at coordinate 10,320 of CAZWRO010000048.1, forward strand.
GAAGTAATCCTCCGCCGACACCTCCGGCGGCAGCCCCTCCTGTCGCCACCGGTTGACCGTCGCCTCCCAGAAAGATTCGTGGATCGCCACCCTATCCGGGCGCTCGTGCCGCAGCGCTTTCCCGACCCGTTCTCGCGAAGTCAACTCTACGCCCTCCTGGCCACGATTACCCCAAACTTCTGCCTTCCGACCCTCTCCCCTCCACCGACCGGCAGGAACGCCCCCACACCCCCCGAACACCAGCCCTGGGCGGACCCACTGAGTTGACCCATTAGCCCGCCCGCACCAGGAGGCCCCGATGCCCAAGATACTCGTCCTCTACGACACGCAGACCGGCAACACGCGCGCCATGGCCGAAGCCGTGGCCGAAGGGGCCCGATCTCTTCCCGGAACCGACGTGCTCCTCAAGCACGTGGACGAAGCGCAGGCCGGCGACCTCTTCGAGACCGACGGCCTCGCCGTGGGCTCGCCCACCTGGTGCGGCCTCATGACCTGGAAGCTCAAGCGCTTCTTCGACGATTCCATCTGCGTCTGGGGAAAAGTGGAGGACAAGGTGGGTTGCGCCTTCAGCTCCGTCGGCGCCCACGGCGGCGGCGCCGAAATGACCTGCCTTTCCATTCTCAACGTTATGATCAATTACGGCATGCTCGTCTTCGGCGTCACCGACAAGGCCGGCGACCGCACCGCCCACTACGGCGCCGTCGCGGCCGGCAAGCCCTCCGCCGACGAGCTCGCCATGTGCCGCACCCTGGGACACAAACTCGTGCAGCACGTCCGGCGCATCAAGCCGAGTCCCTAGCAGAAGCTGTTTGCCCTGCCTGCACGCCGAAGCCTCGGCGAAGGCGGAAGCGTAGCCAAGGCAAGCGCAATCGAAGGGCCGAAGCCGTGGTATTACCAGAAGCTGTTTCATAACCTCCTCTCCAGGTTATGAACTCCGCTCTGCCTACTCGATCCCCAACCACCGTAAAGCGTTGGTGCTGAGAATCCGCTCCATCGCCTCCGGCGAGGCGCCGGCATCCTTCAGAATGCTGATGTCCTCCTCCAGGTGCCGCTTCAGGTCGTCCCCGTCCTCCGGCCGGAAGCAGTCGCTCCCGTACACCAGCTGCTCATCGCCCAGATAGGCCAGCGCCTTCTGCAACGCCTCCACCTTCCAGATGCGAGGCGCCCCGGAGGTGATGTCCACAAAGCTGCTCCACGTCCGGCTCTCATCGCGGTGCCTCGCCGCCCGGAACTTCCCACACACCGCGAAGCACTCATCCGTCCACGGCCAGCTCATATGCGCCATCGCGAACCGGATCTTCGGGTAGTTCAGCATGATCTCGAAGAAGGCCGGCCGGCAGTGCTGCGAGGTGTCGCTTATCCCCCACAGAATCCCCGTGTGGAACAGTATCGGCTTGCCGTATTCCTCGATCTTCCGGTAGCAGGCCTGCGCCCTCTCGTCCGCCGGATACCAGTGGTTCGGGATCATCTTCACCCCGCACAGGTTCTTCTCTCCGAAGGCGTAGTCAACCGCCTCCTCCGCGTCCGGCAGCGTCGGTTCGATCCACGCGAATCCGATCAGGCGCTTTGGGTCCGGCGCCACCATCCGCGCCATATCGTCTATCGACTGCCGGTGCGCGTCCTCCGGCGGCGTCTCTCCCGACTCCACCATCCCGTGCGGCGGAAACGACAACAGCACGATTCGCTCCAGCCCCGCCTGGTCCAGCGCCTTCAGTATCTT
>CAZWRO010000049.1:0-3432 GCA_964635365.1 uncultured bacterium
GTGTGATAGGGGTGGACTGCGATCGGTTCAGGCCGTCGCCGGGGGACGCCGCGGTGCAGGCGGAGCTGGGGCTGCAAGAGGGGGCGCCGCGGGTGGTGCACGTGAGCCGATTCAGCCACGGTAAGGCCCCGGTGGCGCGGGCGCTGATCGAAGCCATGGAAGACCTCGACCGGCGGGCGCCCGGGGTCGAGCTGGTGGTGGTGGGCCAGGGGCCGGAGGAAACGGCGGTGGCGCAGGCCGCCGAAGAGATGAACCGGCGGCTCGGACGGCGGGCGGTGTTCGCGCCGGGAGGGAGGGCGGACATCCCGCGGCTGCTGTCGCTGGCCACGGTTGTGGTGGGTACGGCGACGGCCGCGCTGGAGGCGATGGCCTGCGGCAAGCCGGTGGTGGCGGCCGGCAAGGGCGGCTACTTGGGGGTGGTGGATGAGGAGAATCTGGAGCGGGCCGAGGAGACGTGCTTCGGGGATCACGAAGAGATGGAGGCGGTGACGGCGGAGCGTCTGGCGAGCGACGTGGGGGATTTGCTGAGTGATCCGGAACGGGTGGAGCGCGGGGGCGAGTTCGGCCGGCGCACGGCGGAATCTCGCTTCGGCGCGGCGCGGCTGGCCGATGAGATCGAGTCGATCTATGGGCAGGTGCTCTGCGACCGGGCGGCGGTACGGGAAGTGGTGGTCTTCCATCTCAACCAGATCGGCGATCTGGTCTTCACTCTGCCGGCGCTGAAGGCGCTGCGGGAGGCGTTCCCGGCGGCGCGGATAACGAGCGTGCTGAGGTCGCACTTGGCGGGGTTGGTGGTCAACAGCGGCTTCGTCGATGACATTGTGCATCGGCCCCCTGGAGGGCCGTGGCCGGCGGTGGCGCTTGGGCTGCGCCTGCGGAGGCTCCGGCCTGATCTTGCGGTGGCCTTCTCCCAGTCGGCGACGATGACGCTCTGCGCCTGGCTTTCGGGCGCCGGGCATCGAGTTGGCTATGTGGACTCGGATCTGTGTCGCCTGCTGAATCACCGGGTGCAGGTGCGAGGCGTGCCGGCGCCCGTGAAGGTGTTGCGCTTGGTGCGAAGCCTGGGGCTGGAGCCGGAGAAGCGGGACTACGTGGGCCTGGTGCGCCTGTCGCCGGAGGACGAGGAGCGGGGGGCGAAGCTGCTGGGCGAAGGCGAGCTGGAGGGGCGAGGCCCGCTGATCGCGCTGGCCCCCGGGGAATCGGCCGACCGCCCGTACAAGTCTTGGTCGACGGAGGGATTCATCGGCGTGGCTTCGGCGCTGGTCAGAGAGCACGATGCGCGGCTGGTGACGGTGGGCGGGGAGCGAGATCGCAGCCTCGGAGACGAGATCATCGCGGGCCTGGGCGGGCCGGCGCGCAATCTGGCTGGAGAGACGACTCCGAGCCAGCTCGCGGCGGTGCTCAGGCGGTGTGATCTGTTGATCGGTATCGACTCCGGGCCCATGCACGTGGCGGCCGCCATGGGACGTCCCGTGGTGGGGCTGTTCGGCCCGACGAATCCGCACCGCACGGGGCCGCAGGGCGAGGGACACGAGGTGATCTTTCACGAGCAGTCCTGCTGGCCATGCATGACCCCGACGTGCGAAGACAGGCCGTGCATGTCGAGCATCACGGTGGAGGAAGTGCTGGCGGCGGTGCGCCGGATGCTGGCGCGAACGAGGGCGGCGCGGGGCCAACCGATAGAGGGGAGACCGGAGGCGTAGTGGCGGCCACGGTCCACATTGATGCCAATCGGACGTGGGGAGGCGGGCAAGCGCAGTCGCTGGGCCTGGCGACGGCGCTCGCCGCGGGAGGGGAGCGGACGCACTTCATCGTGCAGGCTGGGAGCGCGCTGGCGGCGCGGCTGGAGGGAACGGATCTGCGGTGGGAGGGCGCGTCGCTGCGGGGGCTGTCGGGCGCGTTGGCCGTCGGGCGGTTGTCGAGACGCTTAGGCGAGCTCGCGCCGCAGGTGGTGCACGTGCACGACTCGGCCTCCCACGCGATGGCGGGAGTGGCCACGCGGCGGGCCGGGTCGGCGAGGATAGTGGTGACGCGGAGGACGGAGTTCCCGGTGCGCGGTTCCTGGCTGGGCCGTCTGAAGTACGATCGCTGGTGCGACCGACTGATATGTATTTCGGAGGCGGTTAGGCGGCGCTGCCTGGAGGGAGGCGTCCCGGCCGACCGCATGGTGGTGATTCCCGATTTCGTGGACTGCGCTCATTTCGATCCCGCGGTGATGGGCTCAGTCGAACGGAACGAGAGCCCGACGATCGCCATGGTCGGTAGGCTTACGCACAGCAAGGGGCACGGGGTGCTGCTGCGCGCCATGAAGGGGGTGCTGCGGGCGGTGCCGAACGCGCGCCTCGTGATCTCCGGGGAAGGAGAGGAAGAGGCCTCTCTGCGGCGCGAGGCCAAACTCCAGGGGGTTGCCGGACACGTGGAGTTTGCCGGTTTCGTGCCGGATGTCCGCGCGGTGCTGGGGGCGGCGGACGTCTTCGTGATGCCGTCGCTGGAGGAGGGCTTGGGAGTGGCGGTGCTGGAGGCGATGGCGATGGCGAAGCCGGTGGTGGTCAGCAATGCGGGAGGGCTGCCGGAGGCGGTCGCCCCGAGGGAGACGGGCCTGATATGCGCGGCCGGCGATGCGGAAGCGCTGGCGGAAGCGCTGGTCTCCCTGCTGACGGATCCGGAGCGGGCGAGGAAGATGGGGGAGGCGGGCCGGGCGCGCGCACGGCGCGAATTTGACAAGCCGCGGGTGGTGGAACGCGTGAGCGCGCTGTACGAGAGCGTCCTGGCGGGAGGTCAGTAGTGGCCGGCCTGACGGCTATCGTGACAACCCTGGACGAGGCGGAGCGGATCGCCGACTGTCTGGCCAGACTGCAGTTCGCCGACGAGGTGCTGGTGGTGGATTCCTTCAGCGCCGACGAGACGGCGGAGATCGCGCGCAAGTGCGGAGCGCGGGTGCTGGAGCACGAGTACTTGTCGCCGGCTTCGCAGAAGAACTGGGCGATTGCACAGGCGGCGCAGGAGTGGGTGCTGATCGTCGACGCGGACGAATGGGTGACGGAGGAGCTGGCGGAGGAAATCGGCGGCGCAATCGGCGGCGCAATCGGCGGCTCCGGCGCGTTCCAGGGGTATGAGATCAAGCGGCGCAACTTCTTCTTGGGTCACGAGATCCGGCATGCGGGATGGCAGAATGACTGGGTGCTGCGCTTGTTTCGCAGAGAGCTGGGGAGCTATGAGGAGCGGCAGATCCATGAGAAGCTGGCCGTCGAGGGGCCGGTGGGCCGGCTGCGCGCGCCGCTGCTGCATTATTCCTACCGTACGCTCGACGATTACTGGCGGAAGCTGCGCCGGTACGCGCAGTGGAACGCAATGGAGGCGCGGAAGCGCGGGGCGCGGGTGGGGCCGCTGTACATGATGGCGCATCCGCCGCTGCGCTTCCTGAAGGCCTAC
>CAZWRO010000049.1:3532-11788 GCA_964635365.1 uncultured bacterium
GGCCACGCGGAAGGTGGAGGCGGAGATCTGGCTGGTGGACAACGCCTCGACCGATGGGTCGGCGGAGCAGGCCGCGGGAGCGCATACCCAACTGCGAGTGCTTCGGAACGAGAGTAACCTGGGATTCGCCCGGGCGGCCAACCAGGCGATCGAGCGGGCTTCGGGGGAGTTCGTGCTGCTGCTGAATCCGGACGCTCGGATAGACGAGGCGGTGGTGCTGCGGATGCTGGAGCTGATGCAGAAAGAGGGCTTGATAGGCCTCGCGGGATGTGGGAGCATCGACGCGAGGGATAGACCGGCGCCGGGGTATGAGATGTCGTACCCGGGGCAGCGAGGCACGTCAATCACGCAGGCCGCAGGGGAGGGCAAGGACGTGGCTTGGGTGTCCGGCGCGTGTCTGATCGCGCGGCGCGCGATGATGGATGAGATAGGGCCGCTGGATCCCGAGTTCTTCATGTATTACGAGGACGTTGACTGGTGCTATCGGGCGCGACAGGCGGGGTGGCGTGTGGTGACGCTTTCCGAGCTGACGATTCGCCACGATCTGGGCGGCAGCTCGGCGCAGGTTCCGAAGCAGCAAATCGCTCGCAGGGCGGCGAGCTCGCGGGTGCGCTTCTACCGAAAGCACTACTCTCCTGCGAGCGCCGGATGGATGACTGCGCGCATGGCGGCGTCGGCCATCTGTGGGCTGGTGCTGCGGGTGGGGGCGGCGGCGGTGAGTCGGTCGGCGCGGGAGGCGGTGTCGGTTGACCTGGGGAGGCTGCAGGGGGCGTTGTTCGGCGGCGACGGCAGCAGAAGGGATGATGGATGAACCGGGAGAGTGGATTCAGGCTGGCGGCCTCTAAGATTGTGGACCTCGCGGAGGCGCAGGCGCGGGCGCGCGCGTGGCGAGGAAGCGGCTCGACCATCGTCTACACGAACGGGTGCTTCGACTTGCTGCACGCCGGGCACGTGCGGATGTTGGAGGCGGCGCGAGGGCAGGGAGACGCTCTCATCGTCGGGGTGAACGGTGACGAGTCGGCGCGGCGCGTGAAGGGGCCGGGCCGCCCGGTGATTCGCGAGCGAGAGCGGGCGGAGGCGCTGGCCGCGCTGGAATGCGTGGATCTGGTGGTGATTTTTGGGGAGGAGACTTCTCTGCCGGTCCTGCAATCGCTGCGGCCGGAGGTGTGGGTGAAGGGCGGCGACTATCAGATCGACACCGTAAACCAGGCGGAGCGCGCGTTCGTGGAGGAGTACGGGGGGCGCGTCGCCCTGACGGAGCACGTGCGGGGAGTCTCCACGAGCGACATCATCGCTCGCATTCGGAAGCTCTCTCCCGACTGCGACTGATCGCTACCAGTTGCCCAGATTCTGAAGCGCCGTGACGATACGGTGGAAGCTTCGGAACCGTAACAGCTCTTGCCCCATGAAGCTGCTGAGCACGGCGTTGGCCGCCTCGCTCTCGCCGTAGGCGAGAAGCAACGCTTTCAGAAAGACGTGGGCCACGAGGGCGCCCGAGCAGAAGCCGAGCAAGCCGCCCACGACGGGGTCGAGGACGTCCAGCGAAAGCAGGGTGGTTTCGTAGAGCGTCTTCGAGGCGATCACGGTCAAAGTGACCAAGAGCACGAAAACGATACCCAGCCAAAGGGCCGCGCTGGAGTCGGTGCTGGCGAGCAGGGGAGCGGCGCCGGCCAGGGGCCTGGCGAGCACGGAAGCCACCTTGAACGCAATGATGGCTCCCACGAGATCGAAGAGAGCCCGGCCGAATCCTCTCTGGCTTTCCACGGTTGCGATGAGTACGATCAGCAGCAAAGCAACAACGTCGAACCAGGTCATGAGACAGCACCTCCAATTCGGCGAACTACGAGGGATCCGTATGCCACTACCGCACTGCGGTCGCCGATGATGTCACCCGAGGTATAGTAGCGGAGGAGCTCGGCGGTGTGGGGCCCGCGTGCGAGACAGAAGGCCAGCGCGATGGCGACCGGAACCGGACCGCACATGGAGATATCATGGTCGGCGACGGTTCTCAGGAGCAGTCCGGGGTCGAGCGCGAGGATCGCGTCGAGGGCCATCCGATCCTGGCGCTCGGCCGTGGTGTGGGGCACTTGATGGGAGAAGTCCGTGCTGGCGAGGACGACCGCGCGACGTTCGGCCAGCACTCGGGCGATGGTCTGGCCGAGCGAAGTGGCGTCCAGGAGGAGTTGATCGATCGAGCCCAATGGATGAGAGCGTACGCAGATGGGGCAGATCTTGGGCGCGCGTGGCCCGTAGACGAACTGCAGGAAGGGAACCTGAACCTCCAGCGAGTGCTCCAGACGATGGGCCTCGTCATCGCCGACGAGCAAGTCGCTCTCCTCGATTAGCGCGCGGCAGAGATCGGTGTCGACGGAGACTTGCCCGAGGGGCGTGCGCCAGGCCTCGGCGAGAGATACGGCCGCCCTGCGGTCAATGCCGCGGTGGCTGGGGCCGAGGATGACTACGGTTTCGGGGATGCCGTCCGCGGCGAGGGCCGCGAAGCCGTTTGCCGCTCCGGGGCCGGAGAACATGAACCCGGCATGGGGGCTGACCAGCGCGTCGAGCAGGCCGGGGCCGTCGGCGGCCACCTCCGGGAGCGCGCCGGGGCCGAGGTCGTGGAGGAAGCACTCGCGCAGGGACTGCGCCAGGTCCTCCTTCGTGCTCGCATAGAAGCTTCCCGCGACGGCGGGATCTCTCACGCCCGACATACCGTTGTCCCTCCCGCGAATCGAAGACCCGGTGCGGTTGACTTCCTAGGTAGCCCCGTGCTACGCTACCGTCACTGCTTGCCCTGGACCTGGGCTTCCAAGGGGCCGGCGACAGGCTCCACCATGCGAATCGCATTCTTCACCGAATGTTACCGACCCATCGTTAACGGAGTTGTAGTCTCGGTATCGACGTTTGCCGGAGAGCTGGGCAAGCAGGGCCACGAAGTACACATCTATGCGCCAGCCTACCCCGGATACCGTGACACCGACTCCAATGTCCATCGTCTTCCGTCCGTGTCCCCGCCGACGCGTCCGCGGTATCCGCTTGCGATCCCGTACGGCAGCGCCTTCCTGCGACGCACATTTGCCGCCTTCCCGCCGGACTTGGTGCACTCACAGCACCCGTTCGCGGCCGGCCGAGAGGGCCGGCGGCTGGCCCGGCGGCTGGGCTGCCCTCTGGTATTTACATACCATACTCTGATTCGCGCCTATGCCCACTACGTGCCGCTGCCGCAGCCGCTGGTTAGGGCGATGGCGGTGTGGGTGAGCCGTGAGTTCTCGAATTCGGCCGACTCTGTGGTGGTGCCGACGAAGGCGGTCGCGGAGGTGCTCAGGTCGTATGGGGTGGTGCGTCCTATCGAGAGCATCCCGACGGGGATAGATCTGGATCTGATCCGCGGAACGGAGCGCAAGCCGGCGCGCGAAAGATTCGGCCTTCCCGAGGGGGTGCCCGTTGTGGCCTATTCGGGGCGCATTGCGCGAGAGAAGAGCCTGGAGGTACTGATCCGGGCCTTCGACCTGCTCTCCAAGCGGTTTCGGGAGGCTCATCTGCTGCTGATCGGTGGCGGGCCCTGGTATCCGCAGGGCCAGGCCATGGTCGATGCTCTGGGGCTGCAAGAGCGAGTGCATTTCACAGGCTATCTGCCGCGAACCGAAGTGTTCGACTGTCTGGCTGAGTCGGACGTGTTCGGCTTCGCGTCGTTGACGGATACGCAGGGAGTGGCGGTGCTGGAGGCGATGGCGCTGGGGTGTCCGGCCGTGGTGGTCAGGTCCGGCGCGGTGGAGGATGTGGTCCGCCACGAAGTGGACGGTCTGATCGTGCCAGCCAGCGCGGAGGAGTTGTCGGAAGGTCTCGCGACGGTGTTGGAAAGCAACGACTTCCGGGCGAAGTTGGCAGGCAATGCGCGCCGGCGTGCCGAAGAATTCACTGCGGGACGTATGGCTGAACGACTGGTCCAGGTTTACAGAAAGCTGCTGGACGGGTAGGCGGGGAATCGTAAGGGGTCGGGTATCACTCACTTCACTGGAGGCGCTTTACACATGTGTGGCATCATGGGCTATCTGGGCAACCGCGACACCGTGGAGGTGTTGCTCGAAGGACTTCGGCGACTCGAATACAGGGGCTATGATTCGGCCGGGGTCGCCGTTTCCGTCAACGGCAAGGTAGAGCTGATTAAGTCGAAGGGAAAGATCGCTCAGCTCGCCGAGCTGCTGAAGAAGCACAAGCCGGAAGGCCCCGCCGGTATTGGGCACACCCGCTGGGCGACCCACGGGCCGCCGTCCACGAAGAACGCGCACCCCCACGCGGACTGCAAGGGACACCTCGCGGTCGTCCACAACGGAATCATCGAGAACTACCTCGAACTGCGCGAGAAGCTCGAGGCGGAGGGGCACACCTTCCGTTCCGAGACCGACACGGAGACTCTCGCCCACCTGTTCGAGAAGTACTATAAGGGCGACCTGGAAGCCGCGGTGCGCCGGGGGCTGAAAGAGGTGAAGGGCTCCTATGCGGTGGTCGCGATCTGCGACAAGGAGCCCGGCAAGCTCGTCGCCGCGCGCCAGTACAGCCCGCTCATTGTCGGGCTTGGGGAGAAGCCAGGCGAGAACTTCGTAGCCTCCGACCCTTCGGCCATCCTGCCCTTCACTCGGAAGTCGTACCTGATCGACAACGGAGAGATGGTTGTCCTGACCGCGGACAAAGTGGAGGTGAAGACGCTGGCGGGCAAGCCGGTGAAGAAGCCGGTCTTCCACATCGAGTGGAACGCGGACAGTGCGGAGAAGGGCGGCTACAAGCACTTCATGATCAAGGAGATCTTCGAGCAGCCCGCGGCGCTCCGCCAAACCATCGGCGATCGCATCGTCGGACGGCAGCTCGATCTCAACCTCGAGGGCCTGGGACTCAGCGACGCGTTCCTGCGCCGCGTGAAGAAGATCGTCGTGATCGCCTGTGGCACGGCCTCTTACGCGGGCATGGCGGGCCAGTACGCGATCGAGAAGCTGTGTGGTGTGCCGGTAGTCGTAGACGTGGCCTCGGAGCTGCAAAATCGGGAATGCGTGTTTGACAAGAGCACGCTTGGCATCGCCATCAGCCAGTCGGGAGAAACGGCCGATACGCTGCAGGCGATGCGCATGGCCAAACGCCGCGGGGCGAAGCTCCTCGCTGTGACCAACGTGGTCGGCAGCTCCGTCGCCCGGGAGTCCGACGGCTTGCTCTACATCCACGCCGGCCCCGAGATCGGCGTCGCCTCGACGAAGGCGTATACCAGCCAGATTCTGGCGGTGCTGCTCTTCTGCATGCACCTGGCACGGGTCCGCGGGACCCTTTCGCCCAGGGTCGCCCGCCGTCTGCTGCGCGGCATCAGGGCGCTCCCGGACCTGGCGGAGGAGGTGCTGAAGGAATCCGACCACATTCTGGCGCTGGCGAAGAAGTACAAGCACATCATGCGCTACCTGTATCTGGGCCGCGGGGCCCACTATTGCACGGCTATGGAGGGGGCGCTCAAGCTGAAGGAGATCGCCTACCTCGATGCGGAGGGGTATGCGGCGGGCGAGATGAAGCACGGCCCGCTGGCGCTTGTCACGAAGGAGGTGGCGGTCCTTGCGGCGGTGGTCGAGGGTCCCCACTACGAGAAGTCCATCGGCAACCTGCAAGAGATTCGGGCCCGGGGCGGCAAGATCGTCGTCATTGCGAACCAGGACGACACGGAGATCGAGAAGTACGTCGACGACGTGATCCGCATCCCGGAGACCGAGGAGGTGCTGTCCTCGGTGCTCGCGGGCATTCCCATGCAGCTCTATGCCTACTACGTTTCGGACCTCTTGGGTCGCGAGATCGATCAGCCGCGCAACCTTGCTAAGAGCGTGACGGTCGAGTAAAGGCGTTTTCGCCCCCGGCCTGCACCTGAGCGCAGCCGGGGGCTTTTTCGCGTCTGGGGCCGTCCTCTGGGCGCGGCGGCGACTCGGCCGATGTTGCCGCAATGGGAATCGGAGGTCGGGCCAAGGTATAGATAGTCCACGGGGCAGCAATTGATGCTGGGCCCCTCTCGGTTCGCACTCATAGAGACAGTTACTGGGAGGACGTAGGATGGCCGAGGGGCGAGAGTATGCGCCGCGCTCGTCGCGGTGGGTGAACGGCCTGATATGGTCGTCGGGTTTGGTGTGTGCCGCGTGCTTTGTGTGGCGCGTGCTGCTTTGCGATGAGGATGGTAGTTCGGTTCCGGTCGGCCTGAACTTGTTGGTCCCGCGTCTGCTGGGGGCCGCGATCCTGCCGGTGCTGCTGCTCATCACGTGCGTCGGCCGGGGCGCGAAGCAGTTGGGTTCATACGTGCTGCGACCGCCGAAGAGGCAGCCCGCGGACAAGAATAACCTCACCCCCGCCTGAGCGGCGGGAACGAGAATCTCCCCCACGCCGGCCGACCACTGGGGCGGCCGGCGCCGACTAATCCGCTTCCAGTAGGCTGCGCATCTCCACCGCGTTGTTGGCCGCCTGGGCCTCGAAGCAGTTGTTCATGAAGACGTAGACGCGGTCGGTCTCTGCCGTGAGGCCTTGTATCCTCGGGACCCACTCCATGAGCTCTTCGCGGGAGTAGAGGTAGTCGTAGCGCTGCTTGCTGTCGGTGGTGCTCCACCACTTCTGGTAGTTGCGGCCGTGGAAACGGACGTAGCCGATGCGGGAGGTGGCGACGGCGATGGGGGGCATGAGGGTGCGGAACTGAGGCTCATCCACGGCGCACCACCCGATGGCGTGCTCGCGTAGGAAGTCGAAGACTTCGTCCTTGACCCATTCGCGGTTGCGGAACTCAATGACCAGCGGATACTCGGCGAAACGCTCGCAGAACCGGGCGAGATAGTGGCGATTGCCCGGCGTGTTGTGAAACGAGGTGGGGAACTGGCCGAGCACGCAGCCGAACTTCTCGGCTTCGATCAGGGGTTGGAAGGATTCGATGAAGGTGGCGAAATCGGCTTCGTTGTCGGAGCCAGGCTCATGGGTCAGTGAGCGATAGGTTTTCACCGTGAACTGGAATCCCTCCGGCACCTTGTTGGCCATGTGAAAGAAAGTTGCGGGGTGGAGAAGGCGGTAGTACGTGGCGTTCACCTCGAGGCAGTTGAATCGCTCCCCGTAGTAGTTAAGCCAGTCCTTCTGCTTGACTTCCGGGGGATAGAAGGTGCCCTTCCAGTCGTCGAACTTGAAGCCTGAAGTACCCACAAGAATCATGCTGTCGCCTCCGCCTCCGCCGCAGTACTAGAGCGCTCGATGCCAGCTGCGACGGGGCTCACGAGATTCGCTTGGGTCTACTTCTGACACTCGGGACACCAGTGCATGCCGCGGCCTCCGGGTAGTCGCGTCCGGCGTATCGGCGTGCCGCAGACGCGGCACGGCTGTCCGGTTCGCTGGTAGGTGTAGATGCGATCCTGGAAGCTGCCGGGAAGGCCGTAGAGATCTACGTAGGTTTCATCTCTAGCCGACGAACCCCGGCACTCGATGCCCTCCAGGAGGACTTCGCGCGTGGCGTCGAGCAGGCGCGCGCGCATTGGCCCGGTCAGGTTCTTGGCGGAGCGGCCGGGGCGGAGGCCGGCGCGGAAGCAGATCTCGTCGGCGTAGATCTTGCCTATGCCGGCAACGACACGTTGATCCATTAGGACCAGCTCGAGCTTGGCTGAGCGGTGGGCGAAGGCCTCCTTCAGGTAGTCGAGAGAGAAGGCGTCGGATAGCGGCTCGGGGCCGTACTTCTCGAATTCCGGCATGTGGTCGACGTCGTGTCCCGGGCGTGCGGTGAGAGAGCCGAACTGGCGCTGGTTGAGGAAGCGGAGATGGCGGCCGTCGCTGAGCTCCAGAGTGGCGGCGGTAGCCTTGGACCGCGGCTGCTTGGCCGGCGTCACACGGAAGAGGCCGGTCATGCCGAGCCTGACGATCAGGGTGGCGGGCCGCTTGGTGTTCAGGTAAAGGAGGAGCGCCTTGCCCCGGCGTCCCACGCGCGTGATGCGGCGGCCCTCGACCAGCTTCGCAAGCTGTTTGATCGAGCGGTGGGCCCTCGCCATTCGGGGCAGGTGCACTTGGAGTCGGCGGACGGTGAGGCCGACGATCTCGCCCTGTAGCTGGCAGCGGAGGGTCTCAGCTTCTGGAAGCTCGGGCATGGGAGGCTCCTGCCGGGTCGCTTTCGGCGACGGGTGCGACACTCCTGCTTCAGGGTACGGCGGGTCCATTTGCAGGTCCGACGAGTTCGGCGACGTAATGAGAGCAGCGTTCCAGGGCGCCGCGAACCGGCGCCCA
>CAZWRO010000050.1:0-7899 GCA_964635365.1 uncultured bacterium
ACATGGCGGCGCAGATAGCTCAGAAACGCCGCCCTGGGGGCCTGGGTGGGCGGAGCGGGTGGCGGAGGCGGGGTCGGGGGGCGAGGCCGCATAAAGTCAGAGTTTTGGCGCATTTTCTTGAGCCGGGCGCGGGCTCTGACTATTGACGAGGCCGGGCGGTTGCCCTATAATGACCTGGTCGGGCCGGATGCGACGCCGGCTCGATCTAATGCTGAGCAGGGCAATACTGCGGGCCGGACCCGTTTTTCAGGAGGCGCCCATCTAGAATACCTACACCACGGCTTTCCCACTTCATCGAGCATGAACACTACGACTATCCATTACGACTATCCATGGTGGAGGCGGCAGCAATGCCTGATAGTGGCATGCGGAACATGCCGATGACCTTTCACGGCATGGTGGACGAGGAGGTGGTCCGATACGCAAAGGGAGGAAGCGTTAGGGCCACAGAGCACCTACTAACCAAATACCGAGGCATCGTCGAGGGCAAGGCACGTTCGTACTTCCTGATCGGCGCCGATCACGAGGACATCGTCCAGGAAGGAATGATCGGCCTGTTCAAGGCGATCCGGGACTTCCGAAACGATAAGATGCTTCCGTTTCGTGCGTTCGCGGAACTGTGTATCAGCCGCCAGATCTTCACCGCGATCAAGGCCGCTACCCGACAGAAGCACATCCCACTGAACTCCTACGTTTCGCTGCACGCCAGCCTTTACGACTCCGACTCGGACCGCACGCTCTTGGACACGCTGGCGGAGTCGGACAAGACCGATCCGGAGCGGCTGGTGATTACCCAGCAATTTTCGGACGACCTGCGATACCGCATCAAGCGGGACTTGAGCGACCTGGAGTCGGCCGTGCTGCGGGGTCATCTGGAAGGGAAGTCGTACCAGGAGATTGCGCAGGAGCTGAGGCGGCGGGTGAAGTCGGTTGACAACGCGCTGCAGCGGGCGAAGCGAAAGATCGGAAAGAGCATTCGGAAGATGATGGCGGCGGCCTAGGAGACAGGCCGCGGGCCGACGCGGGGTCTGCGGGGTGTCTTGGGGCTAGCCGCACAGGTGGAGCAGGGCAGGGCGGAGCGGGGATAGCTCGCTCTGTTGTTTTTTTTGGGGCGCCGACCCGGCAAGGCGTCCGGGTTGCGGCCGGGGGCAGGACGAGGCTGACTCTCATGGATCGACCGATCTCCGAGCAGCATCCCCTTCGCGCGCTATTCCGAGAAGCCGCGGGGTGGGCCTTCCAGCACGGCGAGTTCCCGGAAGCGCGGGCGCGCGACGCGCGACTCCAGGGGTATCTGTCGGAGGAGTTGCTCGCCCGTTTCCTGCACGTTGACCAACTCTACCGGCTGAGGGACGCGCGCGGGCGGCCGCTGGCTGATGTGGCGGAGATGCTGATCGAGGGGGAGGCGACGGGGGTGTCGCCGGAGCTGCGCGTGCTGACCGTGCAGCGACACATCGGGGACTATACGCTGTTCATGACGGGGCTGTTTCCGGAGAGTCTGGAGCGAATCCGGCGCGATTGGCGCGGCAAGGATTCGGTGATGATGGAGCTGGGAGACCTGCTGGTGCCGTTCCGGGACCCGGGCGATTACTACGAGGAGGCGGGGCGCAGGGCTTACGGACGGGCGGCGGAAATCGGGCGGGAGACCGGCCTGGGGGAAGCCGAAGTTTTCGAGAGGCTGTCGGAGTTCTTCCGAGCGTACGTGCGGATCATGAATCTCATTCGCATCTACCTGGACGCCAGTCCAGTCTTCCACGAGCACAGGGGAATCATCGTCTGATCCATTGCCGAGCGGATGGACCGCGGGCTCCTGTCTGCCAGGGGGATGCTCCTCTCGGTGCAGAACAGACTCCACATGAGGCTCAGTCGGCGCGAGTTCCTACGCTTGACGGGGAGCGGCGTGTTCGCCGCGTCGGTGGCGGGCGTGAGCCGTGCGGTTGAGGAGGAGGCGATGGCGGAGGAGAGGACGTTTCGGAGGTTGCTGTCACCGGAGGGAATGGTCGGCGGGCTGCGGCGGGAGGAGGGGCCGACGCCGCTCCCGCAGGCCGTGTGGTATGTCGCCGAGGAGCCCATGGGCGGGCTCTGCTATCGTTTCCCCACAGGATCGTTGGCGGAGGCGCGGTTCCTGACCGCCGACCTCTTGCTGGACGGCAATACTCTGAGCGTGTTCGCGCTCGAGCTTCGCGAAGGGGAAGAGGGGCCCAGCTTCCATCTGGCGTTCGCGGCCCTGAATCAGTGTCAGGCCCGCCTACGCTTCGCGCTGGAGGGTGTCAACCAGAACCGGTGGCGTTACGAGCGGGAGGGGGCCTGGCTGAAGCCGATGTGTGGTGGAGACCGAGTCGACCTGCGGCGGGTGGACCGAATGAGCATCGTTGTTCTCCGCAAGAGTGATAAAGCAGCGCGCTTCTGCCTTACGCCAGTGGTGGCGACGGCGGAGGAGCCAGAGCTGGTGAGTGACCCGGTTCTGCCGCGAGGTCCGCTCTTGGATGAGCTTGGGCAAAGCAGGCTGCACGAGTGGCCGGGGCGGAGCGGCCGCGCCGAAGAGGTGACCGAGAGGCTGCGGGGGCAGCTCGCCGAGGCCGGCAGCCATCGCCCCCCGGAGGGGCGCACGCGCTGGGGCGGGCTGGAGGCGCTCCGGTTCGAGGCGACGGGCTTCTTCCGCACTCACCACGATGGACGGCGCTGGTGGCTGGTGGATCCCGATGGATGTAGTTTTTGGTCGGCCGGCGTCGATTGTGTGAGGGTGGATACGGAGGCCGCCTACGCGGGGCTGGAGAAGGCGCTCTCTTGGATGCCGGACCTCGGGGGCCCCTACCGGGACATCTACTCGAATCCGGAAGGCGAGCGACGCACGATCAACTACCTGAAGGCGAATCTCATGCGGGCGTTTGGCTCGGATGAGTGGTACGAGCAGTGGAGCCGGATTGCACTGGCGGAGCTGCGGCGCCTCGGCTTCAACACGGTCGGTAACTGGTCGGACTGGGGGATCGCGAGGGAGGCTGGATTCCCCTATGTGCGACCGCTCGATCTGCGACTGGAGCGAACGCCGTCGGTGTTCCGAGACTTCCCGGATGTATTCGATGCCAGGTTCGAGGAGGAGGCAGAAGCGTTCGCCGATCAGCTTGTGGAGACGCGAGAGGACCCGGCTCTAATCGGGTACTTCCTGATGAACGAGCCGACGTGGGGTTTTGCGGAGGAAGCGCCGGCGGCGGGGATGTTGTTCAACACTCCGGCCTGCCATTGCCGGCGGGCGCTGGCCTCTTTTCTGCGGGAGCGGCGCGGTGATGACGCGGGGCTGTCGGCGGCGTGGGGGATGGAGGTGACGCTGTCGGAGGTGGCGGAAGGGCAATGGCGGAAGCCGTTGACCGAAGGCGCGGAAGGCGACCTCGAAGCCTTCAGCACGGTGATGGTGGGCAAGCTCTTCGGGGGTCTGAGCGAGGCCTGTCGCAGGGCGGATCCAAACCACCTGAACCTGGGGGCGCGTTACTACACGGCGCCACCACGGTGGGCCCTCGACGGGATGCGATGCTTCGACGTGTTCAGCGTGAACTGCTACCAGCCGCGCGTCCGCCCCGAACTGGCCGAGTTGAGTGCCTATGTTGGACGGCCCGTGATGGTGGGGGAGTGGCACTTCGGGGCCCTGGATGTTGGGCTGCCGGCGAGTGGGATTGGGCACGTCCGCGACCAGGAGGCGCGGGGCCAGGCCTATCGCCTCTATCTGGAGGATGCGGCCAGCAAGCCGTGGTGTGTGGGGGTGCACTACTTCACGCTTTACGACCAATCGGCCTTGGGGCGCTTCGACGGGGAGAACTACAACATTGGATTTCTCGATGTCTGCAACCGGCCGTATGGGCCGCTTGCCAGCGCGGCCAGGGCTGGGCACGAGCGGCTCTATCGAGTGGCCCTCGGCGAGGTGGAGCCGTATGCCGATGCACCGGAGTATCTGCCGCTGCTCTTCATGTGATCCGGAGGCCGAGGAGTTCGGCCGGAGAGCGGGGAGGCATCGTGGGTGTAAAACGGTCTGGTCTCGAGGGCGGCGGGTTCTCAGAGGGAAGTGACAAGGAGGAAGAGATGGCGTCGGTGCTGGTCACGTTCTACAGTCGCAGCGGGAACACGGAGAAGATGGCGGAGGCGGTGGCGATGGGGGCAAGGCAGGTCTCGGGCGTGGAGGTGGAGGTGCGGCCGGTGGCGGAGGTCGGGCCGGATGATCTGCTGAAGCCGGAGGGGATCATCATGGGGTCGCCGGTCTACTATGGGACGATGGCGGCCGAGCTGAAGACGCTGATCGATGAGAGTGTGAAGCATCACGGCAAGCTGATCGGAAAGGTGGGCGGGGCCTTCGCGTCGTCGGGCGGGCCGGGTGGCGGGAACGAGACCACGGTGTTGGATATCGTGAAGGCGCTGCTGATTCATGGGATGATCGTGCAGGGAGATGCGCAGGGAGACCACTACGGGGCGATCGCGGTGGGGGCGCCGGACGATAGATCGCGCAAGGAGTGCGAGAAGCTGGGCCGACGCGTGGCCGAGCTGGCCGTGAAGCTGACGAGCTGAGGAGCGGGGCCAGGGGCGGAGGCTCAGTCTTCCGCGAGCTCGGGGAAGGTTTTGTAGTGAGCGACGGCTTCGCGGATCAGCTCGGGGATGGGGAGCTGGTAGGGGCACTTCGGGAGACATTCGCCGCAATTGGTGCAGTTTTCGGCGCTGGCGATGATTTCGAGGCCGCCGAAGTCTTTGAAGCGCGAGACGCCCATGCGCCGGATGATGGTGCGGCCGTGCAGGAGCATCTGGATCTGCACCTCGTTGGGGCAGGGTTGGCAGTAGCGGCAGCGCCGGCAGGTGCGCGAGTTGAGTTCGGACTTCATGCGGTCGAGCTGCGCGTGCTCTTCGGGGGTCAACTGGGGGTCTCGCGCGACGGCGGCGTTCTGCTCCACCTCGGCGACCGTCTCGATGCCCGGGATGGCGACAGTGATGGGCTGGCTGAGGCACCATTTGATGGCGAGCGGGGCGTTGGTGAAGTTGCCTCCACCGACGGGCTTCATGGCAATGAAGCCGACGTCGCGCTCGGCGCAAAGGGGGATGAGGTCGTCGAGAGATTCGTCCTCGACGAGGTTGAACGGGAATTGGACGGAGGCGATTTCGGTCGAGTCCTGAACGGCCTTGACGAGGGTTGCGCGGCGGTGTCCGGTGATTCCGATATGGCCGATCTTCCCCTCTTCGCGGGCGCGCTGGAGGCCTTCGAGGGCCCCGCCGGGGGCGAGGACTTGGGCGAGGTCTTCGTCGTTGTTGACGCCGTGGAATTGGTAGAGGTGGATGGAGTCGCGCCGCAGCCTTTCGAGGGAGGTCTGCACGTCCTGGTAGATGCCGGCGTCGTCGCGGTTCGGGGATTTGGAGGCGATGATGTAGTCGCGACCTTCGAGGGCCCGGCCCATCCGGTCTTCGGAAGTGGTGTAACCGTGAGCGGTATCGAAGAAGGTAATGCCGAGGTCGTGGGCGCGGCGAACGGTGGCGACGGCGTCCTCGTCAGTGGCGACCTGAATGGGTATGCCACCGAAGCCGAGGGCGGTCACCTCCAGGCCGGTCCTTCCTAGGCGGCGGCTCGGGAGCTTGGTTTCGGGGGATGGCATGAGCAGAAACCTCCTACGCAAGAGTATTTCACCGGCGAGCGGTGGCAGACCTGCGCCGAGAAGCGGCCAGGGTGAGCGTTAGAAGTGGTCGATCTGGCAGTATGCGAAGTGGCAGATCTGCCAGTATCAGAAGTGGTCGATCTGCCAGTAGTGGGAGTGGAGATGGGGGAAGAGCTGGTCCAGGGTCTCCAGGGTCTCGGGGTCGGCTTGGATCTCGCCTGCACCGTGCAGGTCGGAGGCAGCTCGAAAGCCGAGCAAGAGGGCGCCGAGGCCGGCCGGGGTGAACTCGGCGAGGGGAGGGCCGGCGGCCTCGCCGAGGGTGATGGCTCCGGAGGAGGCCGACAGGCTGGCGGAGCCGAGGGGGGACTCGAGGCGAATGCTGACGGGCTGGGGCCGCGCGGCGGATCGCCGCTGGAGTTCGGGCGCGAGCGCGTGGAGGAGCCCCGGCAGGTCTACGACGCGGATCATGGCGCTGGTGTCTGTGCCGCGTTGGGCGAGGGGGGCCAGACGGGCGACCAGCGGGTGATCGGGTGGGAGGTTGAGCTCGAGGCGCTCGGACCCGGCCCGGCGGGCGCGCGCGAGGAGGGCGTCGGCGACGTCGAAGAGGGCCTCCTGTCGACCGGGAAGCGCGCAGAGCTCGATGACGGAGGCGGTCGTCGACTTGAGGATCGATCGCTGGAGGCCGCCGTAGGCCACGGGGGTGTCGCCCTCCCAGGCGACGGTCCAGGAATCGTCGAGCAATCCGAACCAGAGGTTGGCGGCGGCCCAGCGGGGCCAAGCCTTCCAGTACTCCGGCGTACGATCCAAGGAGATGGGGTGAGAGGCCTCGCTCTGGTCGAAGATGTGGGCGAGGCGGGGGAAGCTGTCTGCGATGGGAAGCTGGGTGAGGCGGAAGCGTTCTGCGCCGAGCTTGGGAACGTCGGCCAGCGGAAGGTAGTAGAAGGGCTCGTCGAGGCGGCCCCACCCGAGGGGGGCGTAGAAGGAGGGGGTGCCGGTGTAGAGCAGGGTGCAATGGTACTGCGAGGTGGCCATGCACTCGAGGGCCTTCTGCATTACGCGGTGGCCGAGGCCGCGATGGCGGTAGTCGGGATGGGTCACGACGACGCAGACGCCGACCATGTGGAGTCGGGCGAGGCCAAGGCGGAGGGGGCGGTAGTGGAAGCGCGCGTGGGATACGAGGCGACCGTCTACGAAGGCGCCGAAGGTGCGCTGGCGATCGCGCCAGGGGTCGTGTCGGACCATGCGTTCCTGGCCGTCGCGAGGGATCTCGGGCCACTGCGAGTAGATGAGGTCAAGCGCGGCGGGGAGGTCCTGCTCGCCGAGCTGGCGGACCTGGGAGTGGGGCTGGGGCATCCTCGGTCTCAGGCGCCGGGGACGCGCTTGGGATGGTAGAGGGCGGAGGACTCAGCGGCCAGCCGGCCACAGTGCTGGGTTGTCTCTTGCGACACTATTGTCTCCTGCGAAGGATGAAATAATTAGGGCAGGAATCGATGAGCGGTTGCCCACCCCCATTTGCGATCTCGGCGAAAGGCCTCGGCGTATCGCACGTTCGCCTGGATTCCTCGGTAGCGTGCGGACACCTCCATCATCTCGACACTGTCGAGCACGGGATGGCCTCTCCACGGCGCCAGCACGCTTTCGTGGCAGAGGAGCATCTGGAGCTTGGTCTCGAAGACGTTGGTGATGTCCACGAACTCGTCGGGAGTGAACCCCAGGCCGCTTAACGTGTCCATGTGCAGCAAGTGTGCACCGCGGGTGGGGGCCAGGGAATCGGTAACGATACCGACCTGGGGGGCCATGAGGGCGCATTCCTCGACCAGCTCGCTGGCGATGGTGTGATCGACCAAGTAGTCCCCGGGCCCGTGGGTGATGATGACGTCAGGCTGGACTTCGCGGACGACTCGGACAATACGGTCTTTGCCGGCCTCGTCGCGCGGGATGTGGAAATCCCAGAAGCCTATCTGATAGAGGGTGGCGCCGATGATGGCCGCGGCTTTCCGGCTCTCCTGTTCGCGTGTGCGGAGATTCTCTTCCCGGTCGACGGAAATAGCAACGCAGTCACCCTTGCACATGATAGCCATGGAGACGGCGTGACCGGCCTGGGCGTATTTTGCGAGGGTGCCGCCGCAGAAGTACTCGATGTCGCCTGGGTGCACACCAAAGGCAAGGATGTTCACAGTCGCACGGTCCCAGCCACACACTTAGCAGATACCTTACTTTCCAACGCTGGCCGTCCCGTTCCTGCCGTGTATCGGGCGGTCTTGGTTCTCTGCGGGACAGG
>CAZWRO010000050.1:7999-11766 GCA_964635365.1 uncultured bacterium
GTCTCTTTTCAGGTGGAGGGGCGGGAGTTCATCCACTTCGATTCGCCGCGCATACTCGCGGACCCCGAGGCGATGACGGGAGCGTTTCAGATGTTCCCGACACCGTGCCGCCTCACCGGATCCGGGTACTCGTTCGGCGGAAGAGAGATCGGGCAGCGGAAGCACGGCGAGGAGGTGTCCATCCACGGGCTGGTCAGAGATGAGCCATTTGTGGTGCATAGGACCGACCGGGAAATCATCAGCACGCTGGAGATTGCAGAGGGCCATCCGGTGCTGGAGGGGTTCCCGTTCCGCGGACGGCTGACGACAGTGCACCGCCTGATCGCGGGGGGCCTGGAACTGCACTTCGCGTTCGAGAACCTGGGCGGCTCACCGGCGCCGGTAGGCTATGGGCTGCATCCGTTCTGGCGGATTCCCGGGAAGCGCTCGGAGGTGTTGGTGACCATACCCACCAACAACATCATGGAGCTGGTGGACCTGATTCCAACCGGCAAGCTGATACCCGTCGCGGGCACAGACTACGACTGGCGGGAATGGCGCTCGCTGGAGGGGGTGGAGATAGACGCGGTCTTCTACCCCAAAGGGCCGCAGGACACCGCGGGGATCACCTTCGTGGACGAGGGAATCAGGCTGGTGTTGCAGGCGAGCGCGAACATGAAACACATGATCTGCTACGCTCCGGCCGGACAGCCGTTCGTCTGTCTGGAGAACCTCACTTGCTCGCCCGATGACCCGAACCTCTACCACCGTGGGTTCGGGGAGGAGTCGGGCCTGGCCGTCGTGCCGCCGGGCGAGAAGTGGTCGGGATGGATACGATACACGGTCGAGAGCGTATAGCGCAGGGAGGAAGCACCGCATGGGCATCGAGCCGCAGGACTTACTGGACGCCGCACACAAAGCAGCCGCCTGGCTGGTAACAAAGCAGACGGAACAGGGGAACTACGTCGGGAAAGAGCCACCTACAGCGGACGGAACGTACCCGGACGCGGACGACCTGGGCTGTTACTACAAGAGCTTCTACTCTCTGCGAATCGCCGGGGAATCCGTGGGCGCGGCGCGGGGGTTGAAGTACCTGGTCAAACGCTTCATGACCCCTGACGGAGACTTCGTGAACTCACCGACGGAGAGGACGAAGGGAAGCTACACCCCGCGGTTCTCGCAGCTCTACCCCAACACGTGGATCACGCGGGCGTTCCTGCTGATGGGCTGGTTCGACTACGCGCGAAGGGCCTGGGATTGCCTGTTGCAGTACCGGGATCCGGAGACCGGAGGCTTCCCAGCCACGGTGACGCCAAGGGTCAACCTCATGGACTCCAATGTGACGGGTGTGGGTGGAGTGCTGTGCGGGCTGATTATGGGAGATGTGGAGAAGGCGATCCAGAGCGGCGACTTCCTGTTGAAGATGCTGGAGGCCCAGCCGGAGGCGAAGAAGATGTACACGCAGTGGGAGCTGGGGAAGGGACTGGCGACAGACGTCAGCGGCGTGGACGAGAAGATGCTCGTCTACCACTACATCGATGCCGAGAAGCCAAAGCAGGCGTACTGGCCGTGGGCGATGCCGATGGCGAACCTGGCGCTGCTCTATCAGCACACGGGGCAGAAACGGTTCCTCGATGGTGCGATGCGGATTTACGAGTTTCTGTCTACTTGTCACCCGCATGCTTTCTCGTGGACGACCTCGGGCAAGTCGGGCTGGGGATCGGCGATCTTGTATCGGCTCACCGGCGATCCGCGGTGCAAGAAGACGGCGCTGATGGAGATGGAGTTCATCTTGAGTTTGCAGCAGCCGGAGGGGCCGATGCTGTTCCCAGGGACGGAGAGCATCGAGGCGCAGGCGACGCGCACCACCTATGATCTCACTGGAGAGTACACAGCCTGGCTGACCGACGTGGCGGCCGAGCTGATGATGCGAGGGTAAACGATGGCAAACGAGCGCGTGGCGTTGGGAATGGATGTGGGCGGCACGAAGACGGCGGCCGCCATTATCGACGAGCGCGGGCGCGTGCTGGGGCAGGGCGTCGGGGCCTCGGGCAACGTTAACTTCGTGACCCTCGCGCAAGCGGAGGAGTCCTTCACCACCGCCCTCGAGATGGCCCGGAAGATGGCCGGGATCGAGGTGCTGAAGACCGAGATCAACATCATCGGAATCGAGCCGGAGCCGGATCCGCTGCGCCGGATCATCACGAAGCTGACCGGGTGCGACCGCATTCTCCATAAGAAAGAAGGGGAGTGCTCGCTGGTGGGTGGGCTGCTGGAACCCGTGGGCATCTCCCTGATCGCGGGGACGGGATCGGTTGGCTGGGGACGCAACAAGGAAGGGCGAACCCACATGACGGGTTCCTGGGGGACGATTGGCGATGAGGGCTCGGCTTATGATATGGCGCGGCAGGGGGTGAACGCGGCCTTCTGGGCGGAAGACGGCCGCGGGCCGCAGACGAAGCTGCTGGACGATCTTAAGAAGCACTTCGGGGTGAGCCTGATTCGGGAGGCGGTGACGCCCATCTACCAGAACCCGGACGTGCGCAAGAACTTCGCCGCCCTCAGCCGGATCGTGATGAGGACCGCGGAGGAAGGCGACGCGGTGGCGCAGAGCATCGTCCGGGACTGCGCCGAGCAGTTGGCGCGGCTCATCACCGCCGCCGCGCGGGTGCTGGAGATGGACAAGGAACCCTACCGCGTGGCCGCGACCGGGGGGCTGGTGAACAAGGGCGGGCCGTTCTTCGAGATGGTCCGCGCGGAGATTAAGAAGACCCATCCGCAGGCCGAGCTGGTCGTGCCCAAGTACGAGCCGGTGATCGGCGCGGCTCTCATCGGCCTCCAGGAACTTGGCCTCCCGTGGGACGCCGATGTGAAGAAGAACCTGGAGGAATCGGTGCCGAAGACGAGGCCGGAATAGGGCGCCGGCCGAGGGCAGAACTGTGGCGCCGGACGTGGGTGGCAAGCCGGTTATCGTCTGTTTCGTACGCGCGTGTGGGAGGGGGACAGAATAGGTGGCTGTTCCTATTTGCCCCGCGGGTGTGGGGAGGGGATGAAATAGGTAACTGCCCCAATTTCCCACGGGAGCCAGATGAGTTCCTGGAGAGCACGGCCATCGCCGCGTGACAACAACACCCAACACCGGAGGGTTGACGACTCGCCAAAGGGGCCTTGACTGACCAGAGAGCTTTGTGGGGACCGCGGCGCGCGGGTCGAGGTATTCATTCGTCCGCGCGCTCGGGGCCTTTACGATTCTGGGGCAGCCTGCTATCATCTCTGCGCAAGGTGGCGGATGGACTTAGTAGTGAGCACAGGTGGTGTATGTCAAGAGACTACGAACCGATGATCCCGGCCCTCAAGATCGGTTCGCTTCAGGTGAAGCTCCCGATTATCCAGGGAGGAATGGGGGTGGGGGTCTCCCGAAGCGGGTTGGCCTCTGCAGTAGCGACGGCCGGTGGCATCGGTGTTATTGCGTCGGTCGGCCTCGGACTGCTTACAGAGGGCCGGAGGCGCGATATCATGTCGGCCAACAGTGAGGTGCTTGAGGAGGAAGTAAGGCGTGCCAAGCAGGCATCTCGCGGTGTAATCGGCGTCAACGTAATGGCGGCGGTTTCGGATAGTGCCAGGCTGATCGAGACCGCGGTGGAAAGCGGCGCCGACATCTTGTTTATTGGTGCGGGGGTGCCCAGGCTACCGCGTTCCGTCGCGCGAAGGCTCAACGAGCTTTCAACGCATTTTGCGGTGATAGTCTCGTCGCTTCGGGCGATGAAAGTGATTTTCCGATTATGGTC
>CAZWRO010000051.1:0-8323 GCA_964635365.1 uncultured bacterium
GCCGACAGGTCGGTGGAGGACACGCGCATGAGGCTGGAGCGATCGGTTGCGGAGCTGTTGCTGTGCGGTCTGTTCCCGGTGGCCTGGTCTACGCCGGACGGGCGGGCCTCTCCGGAGGATTATGAAGAGATCGCTCGGCATTACTCCACGGTGTGGGAGCGGAGGCTCCCGGGGGTGTTGGCCCGCGAGGCGCAGATGTTTCCGTTCCTGATCGAGCGCGACCGGCACGGCCAGCGAATCCTCCCGGAGAATCTGATGGTGCTGGGAGGGGAGGGGGCGGAAGTGGAGTCGGCGCTGGAGCAGGCGCGCAACTTGAGCGCGGTGACGGACCCGTGGATCAGCGCCTCCCTTGCTCCCGACGCGCCGGTGGAGGCGGTGAAGCTGCTGCTGGGGGGCCTGGGGGAGATGGGGTGTGAGTTTGCGGACGTGCGGCGAATGGATAACTGGGCCCAGGCGGAGGACATAGAGATTCACTCGTCGGCGACGCCGCGCTCGGTCGAGGAGGTAATTCCGGAGGGGTGGGACGGGACGCTGATGGGACCGGGCCGCCGCGAGCTGGAGCGATTCGAGCGCGCCGGTCGAGACCGTCGCGATCGGAGCTTCCTGAGACCGGGGGCAATTCTGATCGCCTACCCGCACGGGCTCCGGCCGGAGCAGGTGTTCGCGCTGGAGGGGGGGCCGCAAGACGCGGCTCACCGAGCGGTGGGGAGGATTACCTACTTCGCGGTGATTTTCGCGGTGATTATGTGCCTGGTTCTGATCGTGATCTACGTGGTGCAGGTTTCCCTGCAGCGGTGGGCTTGAGAGATGCGCGGCGCGGGTCTGCTACTGGTTCTGTTATTGGCTGGCACGGGTTTGCCGGGGTGCCACCGGACGGTGGCGCCGCCGGCGACGCCGCTGACCGCTCCGACCGTTCCCGCGCACCCCATTCGCGTGCTGGTGATTGAAGAGACGGAGGGGCCCGGGGGAGCGGCGGTGGCGGAATCGGCCCGCTCGCTGGGGGTGCTGGTGGAGCATTTCGAGGAAGGCTGCGCGTTCGTGATGGCGAGTCAATATGAGGGGGTGTCGCTTGCGGAGTACGAGTGGGTGTTCTATTTTGCGGGGAAGCGGGAGATAGCGGCGCGGGCGGCATTCACGGCCGATCTGGAGGAGTATGGGGGGACGGTGGTGTGGGTGGGCCCGGAGGTGCAGACGCTGGGCAATGCGCGCGTGGCGGAGTTGGGGTTGAGGCCGGGCGGGGCGAGCGGCTCCGCGAGCGGGCCTGTGGAGTGGACTGTCCGTTACCGGGAGAGGCAGCGAGTGGAGCGGCTGGCGGTGCCGGCAGTGCAGATGGGGGACGGCGCCGCGGCGGCGGTGACGGCGCAGAGGGGGGAAGAGCGGCGGCCCTTCCTGGTGGGCGGAGGGAACTTGTGGTATGCGGCCTGCGGTCCGGTGTTGGCGCGGGAGCGGTTCTGGACGACGTGCGTGTGGGCCGACATGCTGCATGAGATCATGGGTCAGCCACACGAAGACCGGGGGCGGCGGATGGTCGCGGTGCTGCGGGAGGTGCCGGTGTGGGCCACGGAGCGACAGGTGCCGGCGGTGATAGAGCCGATGCTGGAGGCGGGAGTCCCGGTGGGGGTGCTGGCCTGGACGCAGATGGGGGAGGTTCCGCTGGCGGATCGGCCGGAGGCGGTGAGAGGGCTTCGCGCGGCGGAGTCGCTGGGGGCGGTGGTGGTGTTGAGCGCGGACACGATGGTGGACGCGCGGGAGCAGTTCCGACTGGCCTGGGAAGTGCGACTTCATCCGGTGGCTTGGTATGGGCCGGTGGAGGAGGCGAACCCATTCCGGCTGCGGCTGTCGGACCCCGATGGCTCGCCACCCTATTCGGCGGGAGGAGTGCTGCCGGCGCCGATTGCCATCAGCGATGCGGGCTATATCTCGCCGGAGGAGGCGGAACGCCTGCGCATGCTGGAGGTGGTGAGAGACGGGGTGGCGGTGGTGTCGTTCGGCCTGTGGGCCCCGGCGAGCCCGTTCCTGGAGTTCTTGCGAAGCCGCGAGGCGGAGGGGTGGCAGGTATCGGATCTGCGGGATTTTGGAGTGCTGGTGACGGATACGCGCCGGGTGTTGGCCTCGGGGGAGACCACTGTGCGATTTCCGTCGGAGTCTCCGGTGCAGAAGACGGTTTTGGGACCCACGTGGGGGGTAGAAGGGGAAGAGACGCTGTCGGCCGCAAGCTCTTCGGGCAACGAGCAGACCGTAAGCGCGCCAGCACGCTCTGTGGTGGTGCTGGAACCGTTCAGGGAGAGGCCGTCTCAGCCGCTAATCAAGGGCGTGACGCTGGATCCGTGGGCTTATGATCGTTCGCGTGTGTCCGCCGACGCCTTGGCTGAGGCCCTGGCCGAACGCTATCGGCGAAACGGTGTCAACACTGTCTTCTTTTACGTTTACAATGTAAATGAGGGGGCCGCCTATCGAACGAGATATCGCGGAGCGTCGATGACGGACTGGGGTCGGCAGGATTTGCTGGCACACGTACTGGAGGCCTGTCACGCGCGGGACATCCGCGTGGTGGCCTGGCTGTACAGCGGGCGAGACCGAGGCATGTGGCAACAGCACCCTGACTGGCGAGAGCGCACGAGGGACGGGCGGGAGCACAACCCACTGCGGTTGCACGCCTCCTATTTCTTATGTCCTCAGCATCCGGGGGTGAGGCGCTGGTATGCGGGGCTGCTGCGAGACCTGGCGCGCCGCTACCCGACGCTGGACGGTATCGAGCTGTGTGAGCCGGTGGTGAACTGGTTCGGGACGCAGGCCTGCTATTGCGAAGTGTGCCGGGAGGAGTTTGCGGCCGCCCATCCGGGAGAGAGACTGGGAGGGGAGGTGTGGCGGCAGTTCCGTGCCGAGAGCCTGACGACGTTCTTATCCACGTGTATGGAAGCAATTGCGGAAGAAGGTATTGACAGCTACCTCATGACGATCAGCGACGCGTGGAGCAATGGGGCGATCCTGTCGCCGCGGCGTCAGGCGGAGGAATCGGGGTTCGACCTGGAGGCTCTGCTGGACGGGCCGTATCCGCCGGACTGGATTAACTTCGAGGTGATCTGGCAGCAGTGGGCGGATATCTATGGTCCGGGGACGTTCAACTACGATTGGGCGGAGGAGACGGCGCAGCGTTTGGTGCGCCGCACGGACGGGCGGGCGGGGGTGGTGATGCACGTGGAGCTGACTGATTTCGGGTCGCAACGGATGACGCCGGAGAAGATGGCCGTGACGATCGGCCGGGTGATGGAGGCGGAGCCTGACGGCGTGGAATGCTATGATTCGGGCACGATTGACCGGAAGGCGGCGTGGGACGTGTTGAGACGGGCGTATGAGGAGTTGCCGTGAACTGGGGCTTCTTCCTGTTGGCTCAAGAGGTGCTGCTGGCGGTGTGTCTGCTTGGCGCGTGGCTGATGATAGGCGCTTATGCGGTGTTGACGCTGGCGGGCTATATTTACTCCCGCGAGTGCGGCTCGGGGCCCAGGCGAGAGGACCTGCCCAAGGAGTGGCCGGGGGTGTCGATCTTGGTGCCGGCGCACAACGAAGAGATCGTGATGGCCGGCACTATCGAGAGCCTGTTGCACTTGGACTACCCGCGGGAGCGGGTGGAGATCATCGTGGTCGACGATTCGTCGACGGACCGGACGCGGCGGGTGATCGAGCACTTGATGGCCACGGACCGCCGGCTGAAGCTGGTGGCGGTGCCGCCCGGCGTGGGCGGGAGGGGGAAGTCGCACGCTCTAAACGTGGCGCTGCGGTACGCGAGCCATGATCTGATCGCGGTGTACGATGCGGATAATTCGCCGGAGCCGCCGGTGCTGCGGTATCTGGTGGCGGAGCTGCTGTCGGACCCGAAGCTGGCGGCGACGGTGGGGAAGGTGCGCACGCTGAATAGAGCGACGAATTTCCTGACGCGGTGCATTAATATCGAGTTTGTGAGCTTCCAGTGGATGGTTCAGGCGGGGCGTTGGCGGACGATGGGATTGGCTTCGCTGCCGGGGACGAACTATGTGATTCGCCGGGAGGCGCTGGAGAGGGCCGGGGGGTGGGACCCGGGGGCGATTGCGGACGATGCGGAGCTGACGGTGCGACTGAGCCAGGAGGGGTATCACATCAAGTTCGTGCCGTATGCGGTGACGTGGGAGCCGGAGCCTCAGAACTGGTCGGTGTGGGTGCGGCAGCGGCTGCGGTGGGCGCGGGGCGGGACGTATGTGGTGAGGAAGTACTTTTCGCGGCTGCCTCGGGTGCGCCGGCGCAACTTGGCGCTGGAAGTGCTGCACTTGCTGACGATCTATCATTTCTTCTTCGTGGTTCTAATACTGTCTGATCTGCTCTTCATTCTGGGGCTGATCGGCGGATTGGCGGTGGGCGGTACGGCCAGTCCGTTGATGATTTTGTGGGCGCTGGCGCTGGCGCTGTTTCTGCTGGAGCTGGCAGTGGCGCTGGCGATCGAGGGGGAGAATACGCCGTTGAACCTGCTGGTGGCGGGTGCGATGTACTTCACGTACTGTCAGGTATGGGTGTATGTGTGCGCTAAAGCGCACTACCTGGATATGGTAAAACAAGAAGACCTGCGTTGGGAGAAGACGGTGCGGGTGCCCCGCCCAGCTGAGGAGCATGGTCCGTAATTCGAGCGGAGACTGAGGATGATTTTCGAGCGGGACCTGATTGAAAGCGTGATATTCTTGGCGGCGGCGCTGGCGGGGGGCGGGCTGCTGCTGCACCTTGCTGTCAGATGGCGCTATGCGGCTGTGGTGGGCCGGGCGCGACGTATCGCGGCTCGGCTGCGGGATCCGGCGACGACGCTGGTGGCCGTCGACGAGCAGGCCTCGGCGATCGAGGAGCTGGCCCAACTTCCGGACGTGAACGCGGCGGTTACGGCCGCGCGGGAGCTGCTGGGGTCGAAGGATGCGGCGGTGCGCTCGGCGGGGATCGAGATTCTGCGCAGAAGCCGGTCGCTGGACCGATGGGCGCACGATCTGCGCCGGGGCGGGTATCGGGCGAAGCTGCGGGCTATCGAGGCGCTGGGGGAGATCGGCGACGAGCGGGCGGTGGAGGAGCTGATCGAAGCGCTGGGTGACGATGACCCGGACGTGGCGAGGCAGGCCTCCTACGCGGTGCTGGAGCGGGACCGGGATTATGCGTCGGACCGGCTGGCCGACGCGCTGTCTTCCCCCGACCGACGGATTGCGGAGACGGCCGCGGCGACGCTGGTGCATATGGGCGAGGAGGCGGTGGAGGCGCTGGTGAGCCAGCTTGCGAGCCTGAGCCCACAGGCGCGCCGCCTGGCGGTGGAATCTCTGGGAGCTATCGGCCTGTCGGATTTGGGCGAGGTGCTGTTGCCCCTGCTGGAAGTGGACCCCGACGGCGAGGTGCGAGCTTCGGCGGCGAGGGCAATCGCCCACATGGGAGGCGATGATGTGGTCACGCATCTTCGCCGGGTGGCTGTCTCGGACCCGGACTGGTTCGTGCGCGCGCGTGCCTTTTCGCTGCTCGGTGAGGTGAACGCGCCGGGGGCGAGTGAGGTGCTGATGGAGGGTCTGGCGGAGGTTCAGTCCTACATCGCGAGCTGTGTGATGGACGACGAGGACGTGGAGCCGGTGCTGGAGGGGTCGCAGCGGATACGAAGCGCGATCATAGCCGGCTTGAGGATGCTGGGCCTGACGGACGAGGAGATCACGGCGGCGGAACGGGAGGCGGCGGGGGCGCAGTTCGATTCCGATGTGGTTCCCGAGGGCGAGCAGACGGCGGAGGCGGTTTCCGAGAACATCAGGGCGTTGTCCGATCGGGATGCGGTGCGCCGCGCGGAGGCGGCCCGCGGTTTGGCGGAGGCGGGCCGGTCGGCGGTGGCCGTGCTCGCGCGTGCCCTGCGCGACCCGGACCCACTGGTGAGGGGAGAGGCTGCTCGCTCGCTGGGAAGGCTCGGAGTCAGGGACTGCTTGGAGGCGCTGGCGAAATGCCTGGCGGACCCTGATGCGAACGTACGGCTGGCGGCCTCGACCGCGATGAGGGCGATAGTCACGCGCGATGCGGCGCGCGAGCTGACCGACTGAGGAGACGCACCTCCCTTTCCCCTGGGCCGGGGAGTTCAGCCTGCGGCCCGGGCGGACCCCAGAAGCTCCTCGACCTCCTGCGCGCGCGGCCGCGATGGCATAGCGCCGCGCCTGCTGCAGGTCAAGGCTCCGGCGACGTTGGCGTCGGGCATCTCTGTACGCCAAGAGTGCCGCCTGGCGGCCCGTCGAGGAGGTCTGACGAGCTTGGGGCGCGATGCTGCCCGACCGGCCAGCGAGGGAAGTGCCAACTTGATCGGTGAGTTGCGAGGCAAATGCGGAAAAAACTACTAATGGACTGTTCCGAGTGGATGGTGCGCGGAATAGACCATTGATGGACTATTCTAATTGGATGGTGGTGGTATGAGCAGCCGAACTGCGTTGATCTTCCTCGGCCTCGCGGCCGTGCTATGGATTTCGTGTGGTGTTTCCGCCGCAGCCTCCCCCGACGGGTACGCAACGGAGCCGGTGCCGACACGGTGGATATCTCCCGACGGCCTACCCAGGCCGACGCACGCGGTGCCGGCGCCGAAGGGTCCGTTCTCAGTAACGCGGGTCGACGAGCGGCTGAGCGTCCAGTCGCTGCCGCTGCCACCGGCGGGGCCGTATGGGCGGGTGTGTCTGGTGGTGGAGGATGGCATCTACGACACCGTCGCGTCGGGAGTGGCGACCTACCAGCAGGACCTGGAGGACGACGGCTATGAGGTCACCGGGTACCGCTTTGTCTCGGGCAGCGCGGCGGACTTGAGGAGCTTCCTGGGCGGGCTATATGACGAGAGCGCGTCTCTGGTCGGCGCGGTGCTGGTGGGCGATATTCCGTATGCGATCTACGAGATAATGGAGGACTGGGACGGCGAGGGGGGACTCGACCCCGTCTACTCTGATTTTCCGTGCGACATCTTTTTCATGGACCTGAACGGCACCTGGGGGGATCAGACCGAAGACGGCCAGGTTCATGCGGCCAATGGGAAGTACGACGCGCGCTCGGGAGACACGGATCTGGAGATTTGGGTCTCCAGGATGACGACGAGCAACCTGACGGCCCTGGGCACAGAGACGGGGATTCTGAACAACTACTTCGCGAAGAACCACGCTCGTCGCCTGCGGCAGCTCGGCGATTTCGACCGGGCGCTGGTGTATCCGGATGACGACTGGTCTTACATGGGCAGTGAAGACCGGTCGTGGGTGGAGGGAATCTACGGAGCGGCCGGGGTCGATATGGTGAGTGATCCCGAGGAGACCACGGCCGCGGACTATAAGGCGCACCTGCCGTTGAGCTACGAGCTGATCCACACCCGCTCGCACGGGTATTACGGCGGGCACGCCTACTCGCGGTTGGAGGGAGCGGCCTTCGAGTGGGTGTATCAGTCCGACTACCGGACGCTGGACCCGGTGGCCCTGTTCTACTCCTTCTACGTCTGCTCGGGAGCGGACTACAGCTACGACAACAATGTCGCGGGAACGGCCGTGTTCAACGTGAACTCGGGGCTGACGGCCTGGGGTTCTACGAAGACGGGCGGGATGTGGGAGGATGGATCGTTTTACGACGCGCTGACCGCGGGGGACTGCTTCGGGGAGGCGTTCCGGGTTTGGTTCAACACGGTGCAGTTCGAATACAACTCGATCGCGCCGCGTTGGTGGTACGGCATGGTGCTGATTGGTGACGCCACGCTGCCGACGCTGTTCTTCGAGGATGTGCCGCACAGCCACTGGGCCCACCGACAGGTGGAGGAGGTGGCGGCGGCGGGGATCGCGTCCGGGTATCCTAGCGGGTATTACGAGCCGGACGGGATAGTGTCCCGAGATCAGATGGCGGTGTTCATGGCGCGGGCGATTGCGGCGCCGACGGGGCCGGGGAGCCTGGCCTCGTACGTGCCTCCGGCGAGCCCGTCGTTCTCGGATGTGGGGCCCGGCGATTGGGCCTATGACTTCATTGAGTATGCGGTCGAGAATGATGTTGTCACGGGTTATCCGGATGGCACCTACGATCCGCTTGGTGAGGTGACGCGAGGGCAGATGGCGGTGTTCGTGGCGCGGGCGCTGGCCGGCGATGACGCGAGCGTGCCCGTGGACACGGACGGGGCGAGATTCGCCGACGTGACGCTGGGCAGCAGCTGGTCCTGGTGCTATAACCACGTCGAGCACATCGCGGGCTTGGGCGTTACGCAGGGCTACCAGGATGGTCTTTACCATCCGGAGTACGCCTGCTCGCGCGATCAGATGGCGGTCTATATCGCACGCGCTTTCAACCT
>CAZWRO010000051.1:8423-11615 GCA_964635365.1 uncultured bacterium
AATCGCCAACATCGCGCCGATTGCGAGGGCGGTGGTGGAGCTGGTGAAGGCGGCTGGGGGGAAGCCGTTCATACTGCCGGCGATGGGGAGCCACGGAGGCGCGACGGCGGCCGGGCAGATTGCGGTGTTGAAATCGTTGGGGGTGACCGCGAAGTCGATGGGGGCGCCGATTCGGGCTTCGATGGCGGTGGAGCGCGTGGGGCGGACGAGCCACGGCGTAGCCGTGTATGTGAGCCGGGAGGCGCGGCGGGCCGATGGGGTGATCGTGATGAACCGCGTGAAGCAGCACACCGACTTCATCGGCGAGTACGAGAGCGGGCTGATGAAGATGCTGGCCATCGGGCTGGGGAAGCGAGAGGGGGCGGCGGCGATGCACTCTCGGCGGTGCGCGAGCCTGCGGGAGGACGTGCCGGAAGCGGGCCGGCGGCTGCTGCGCCGAGTGCCAGTGGTCGCCGGGCTGGCGATTCTAGAGAACGGGCACAACCAGACGGCGGACATCGTGGGGCTGAGGCCGGAGGAGATTCCGACGGGGGAGAAAGGGCTGCTGGGCCGCGCGCGGCGGACGGCGGCCCGGCTGCCGTTCAAGGACATCGATCTGCTGATCGTGGACTGGATCGGAAAAGACATCAGCGGGGTGGGCTTCGATACGCACGTGATTGGCCGGCGGATGCTGTGGGAGGAGCCGGAGTTCCGGGGGCCGCGGATTCGGTTGATCGCAGCGCTCGACTTGACGCCGGCGTCGCATGGCAATGCCCTGGGGATCGGCCTGGCCGACCTTACGACGGAACGACTGGTGCGGAAGATCGACCGGGAGGCGCTGAAGACGAACGTGCTGCATACGGGATGGCTGAACCGGGCGAAGCTGCCGTTGTCGTTCGCGAACGATCGGGAGCTGATGGGCGCGGCGATGGCGGCGCTGGGCGAGCCCGATCCGCGGCGGGCGCGGGTGGTCCGCCTCCGGGACACTTTGCACCTGAGCCGGATGTGGGTGAGCGAGGGACTGCTGCCGGAGGCACAGCGGAATCGGCGGATCGAGGTGCTGGGGAAGCCGGGGGCGATGAGGTTCGACCGGTCCGGGAACTTCAAGCAGTAGGCGGAGGCGCTAACCGGCGAGGAGGAGACGAGAGAGCGCGTCGGCCACCGCGCTCTGGTTGTTGGTGAGGGGGGAGACCCAATCGGCGGCCGCCTTGACGTCCTCCGCGGCGTTGGCGACGACGACACCGCACCCCGCCCAGCGAAGCATGGAGACGTCGTTGTAGTTGTCGCCGAGGGCGAGGGTGAGGGACTGGTCGATGTGGAGGTGGCGCGCGACGGCGGCGAGGGCCGCGGCTTTGCTGGCCTGGCGGTGGTAGAACTCGAGGTACTCCGGGTTGGTGCGCATGACGGTGACTTCGTCTCCCCAGCGGTCGTGCCAGACGGCGTAGAGCTCGTCGCGATGGCGGGGGTCCGGCTGACCGGGCAGGCTGGGGTCGGTGACGATGAGGGCCTTGGTGGGCGGCTTGCCGCGGAAGGATTCGAGGTCGGGCCGGAAGTGGAAGACGGCTCCGGTCTGACGGGTGTAGAGGTCGGCGAACCGGCGGAGCTGGGGATCGTCGCGGGCGTAGAGCTTCTCGCCGAAGTAGTAGTTGAGGTGGAGGTTCTCGCGGCGGGTGTAGTCGATGAGTTGATCGGCCTGGTGGGCCGGGAGTGGAATTTCGGAGATGACGCGCGCGCCGGCGGCCTGGGAGTCGCGGGCGAGCGCGCCGTTGTAGGCGATGGTGGGTCCGTCGAGGTTCATGGCGCGGTGGAAGGGGCGGATGTTGTCGGTCATGCGGCCGGAGGCGAGCACGACGACGCCACCGGAGTCGGCGAACTCGCGGAGGGCGGCCGCGTCGGCCGGGGAGACCTCGCCGCGGTCGTCCAGGAGGGTTCCGTCGAGGTCGAGAGCGATTAGACGGAAGGGCCTTGCGAGCGAATCAGAGGGGCTCATGACAGAGAGGTCTTCGTGCCGGGGCGATCTGGGACCTTCCGGCGCTCCACGGGTGTGCCGACATGTGGTATATTTTAGTATAGGAGCGCGCCGGGGACGTTGGAGGCGCGCGTCGATGATGTTGGCGAGGCGCGGTGAGATCGGCCGTGAAGCGCGGCGAGAAAGGAGACGGCGTGGTGAGAGGTGAGAGAGCAATGAAGGCGGCCATGGCGGTGGTGATGGCCTGCGCGATCGTGGCGTTTATTGGCTGGGGGGTGTCGCGGGTTGGCGCCCAGGAAGAGCAGGTCGTGGGTCGGTATGAGATGGCGGTTCCGGATCTGATTTTGGACACGACGACCGGCCGGCTCACCAGCAGAGGACGGGTGCTGGAGAACGCCATCGACCCGACAGGGACCGAGGTTGGCCGTTATACCGTGGATGGGTATATGACGGCGGTGACGCGCTACGTGGGGCTGGATGTGCTGAATCAGCCGGTGGCGAGGACTGACCTGGTGAAGGGGTATGTGGTGGGGGACACCAAGACGGGTGTGATCGTGAGGCAGCAGCAGTACTACTCGCAGCCGGTACAACGTGGCGATTTGTAAGCAAACTAGATAGGGCTAGTAGACATTTGCGCGTGCGGGCGGACAAGAATCCGCCCGCATGCCGCGCGTAATAGGCAGTAACGGGGCGACATCGCGCCAGGCCAGGGGGGTGTCGCGGCAGGTACACAAAGCATGTTGCTCTGGATGCACTCGTGCCGTTGACATGGGGATGGGGGTCGCAGTATCTTGTATTAGTTGGACCTGCGGGGGGGGTTGCCGGAGAGGACTGCGGGTGGTGAAGGGGGCCGTTCGCCCCAGGTCCGTAAGTTGCCCGCCCGAAGCACGCCGGCGATACCAGCCCCGGGGCCAGGAGCAGTAGGGATGGGAAAAGCACAGAGCAATGAGGTGGTGTGGCCGCCGCTGCAAGGGTCGTATGAGGAGGCGGTGCTGAGCTGGCAGGAGCAGATCGAGATGTCGTTTCGTCGCCGCGAGCTGGAAGCTCAGAGTGAGAGGCCCGCGGGGGCGGGGCGGCAAGAAGTAGCCACGCAATCGCTGCCAGCCGTGTCGGCCGAGCCGGAGTAGGTAGGGAGCTGCCGCGAGAGGGCTCTCGAGAGACAGCCGAAGATACGGAGACGGTATGTAGACGTCTCCATGGACTGTGAGGGCGGAGCTTGCTCCGCCCTTCTGCTTTGGGGGGGG
>CAZWRO010000052.1:0-11585 GCA_964635365.1 uncultured bacterium
AGAACTTCACCGGCGTGAGCGACCCCTACGAGGCGCCGGAGAAGGCCGAGGTCGTCGTGGATACGGCCAACGAGGACATCGACACCTCCGTGGATAGGATCATCGGCACCCTCGAGCAGATGGGCTATATCCCGGCCGGCGACGGGCGCGGCTACAGCGAGGACGAAGAGGAGAGCATCAAAGAACGCTTGCGGGATCTGGGCTACATCTGAGGCAACCTATGCGTCTTCTTCGCAGGCAAAGAAAGCGTCGTGTCTGTGTCGTGGGCTTGGACGGGGTTCCGTTCCAGTTGCTCAAGCGCCTGGCCGACACCGCGGTCATGCCGCGCCTCTCGGAGATAATCCAGGACGGCGGCCTCAGGCAAATGAGGGCCTCTCTCCCCCCGGTCTCCTCCGTGAGCTGGTCCTGCTTCATGACCGGCGCCAACCCGGCCGAGCACGGCATATTCGGCTTCACCGACGTCGCTCCCGATAGCTATCGACTCCGCTTCCCCACCTTCGCCGACCTGGCCGCCCCCACGCTCTGGGACAAGCTCGGCGAATCGAGGCGCCGGTGCGCCGTGATCAACCAGCCCGCAACCTATCCCGCCAGGCCGATCCCGGGCGCCCTCGTCTCCGGCTTCGTCGCCCTCCAGCTCGGCAAGAGCGTGTGGCCCAAGGACCACCTGCCCGCGCTCCAGGCCATGGGCTACCGGATAGACGTCGACTTGCAACAGGCGCGGGACAACCCAGACCTTCTGCTCGCCGACCTGGAGGCCACTCTGGAAACGCGGCGTCGGGCCGCCCGCTACTTCTGGGAGCGCGAGGAGTGGGACTACTTCCAGGTCGTGGTCACCGGCACCGACCGGCTGCAGCACTTCCTCTGGAACGCAGTCGAGCGGGAAGACGACCCGCGTCACGCGCGCGTTATGGCCTACTACCGCGCGATCGACGAATTTATCGGTGAGTTCTGGGATCGCTTCCGGCGCGGGCAATCAGCCGACCGCGAGGGCGAAGGATTCCTCCTCCTCTCCGATCACGGCTTCGCCGCGGTGAACAAGGAGATCCGGCTCAACGCCTGGCTGCGTGAGAACGGCTACCTGGACTACCAGGCCGACGATCCCACCTCCGTGGCCGACATCACCCCCGCCACCCGCGTTTTCGCCCTGGACCCCGGTCGCCTCCACCTGAACGTAAAGGGGCGCTTTGCCTCCGGCTGTGTCGCACCCTCGGAGGCCCCCGCGCTACGGGCGGAGCTCGCCGCCCGCCTCAAAGAGATGACCTTCGAGGGCCGGCCGATCATCACCCACATCTTCGAACGCGAGCAGATCTACCAGGGACCCAAAACTAACCTAGCGCCCGACCTGGTCTTGCTCAGCGAGCCCGGCTTCGACCTGAAGGGAACCACCAAGGGGAACGAAGTCTTCGTCGACACGCACTTCCAGGGCATGCACACCTGGGACGACGCCTTTGTCTGGACTCATCTGCCCATCCCCGATAGCCCGGAGATCTCGGACCTCGCCAAGGTCATCCTGGGCTGGATGCTGGGGTGAAACACAAACCTGCACGGCCGCCGAGCCAATTCGGTGGGGGAGGTGTGACACCATGCGCGAGTACCACAAGCGAAGCCTGGTAAAGGCCGTCTCCTGGCGCGTGCTGGCCACCGTCTCCACCATGGCCATCGTCTACCTATTCACCGGCGAAGCCCTGCTCTGCGTCGGGATTGGGGCCGTCGAAATCGTCGTCAAGCTCTTCCTCTACTACGGGCACGAGCGTGTCTGGAACTTGATCGGGTGGGGAAAGCTCGAACATCCATTGGCCCACCTAGCCGTGAGCCGCGAGCTGGAGCCCGAGCACCTGGACGAGATCCGAAACCGGTTGGAGGACCTGGGCTACCTCTGAACTTCACGCGCGCGGCGGCCCGGCGCCCGCGCCGGCTACACCTGCACCCTCAGCGGGCCCTTCAGCGCGTACCCGAATACCATGGAGACGATCAACCACGGCCACACCCAGTGCAGCCGCCACCCGAAAAACCGCAGCGAGGCGGCTGGATAGAAAACGTGGATTTCCTCCACCGACCCCCCTCCGGGCAGCGGCGACTCCCCAGGATACAGGAATTGCCGCCAGGCCGGCCCCCCGACCCGCTGGACGGCCACTCGCGTTGCTCCTTCGCCCACCACCACCTGCTTCACGAACTCCTCTCCGCCGACTCTGATGCGAAGCTCGTGAGTCCCCGGCGACACCGCCCGCACCCGCCAGTCCACCTCTCCCACGTCCGGCATCCGCAGCGCCGCAGTCTCCACCTCCAGGCCGGGCGGAGCCGAGATCGAAACCCCCTCCAGAGCCCCGCCCTCCGACCTAATCTGTGCCGCCACGATCGCGCTTTCCCCCACTTGCAGCGGCCGATACCCATACCGGAGATCCGTCTGCACCAGCAACAAGCCCACCGGCACGATCATGAACAGCAACGGCACCAGCGCGTACCCCAAGTAGCGCAAGTTAGCGCCGAATAGGCACACCTGCGCCCGCAGCACTACTGGCAGTTCATCGCGATACAGCAGCACCTCCAGCAAATGGGCCATGATGCGGTCCTTCGCCGCGCGGATGCCCCGCTGGTTGGAGGTGTATCGGAACACCAGCAGCAGCACGAACCCGGTCACCATAGAGACGATGATCATCCCCAGCCAGGGGCTGACCCCGGACGGAAGGAAGACCAGGTCGAAGGCGCGGGTGATACCTGCATTCAAGGCCGACATGTCCTCTCCGCTAGTCCAGGTATCCCAAGCCC
This sequence comes from uncultured bacterium, assembly GCA_964635365.1. Lineage (GTDB taxonomy): Bacteria > Armatimonadota > Hebobacteria > Hebobacterales > Hebobacteraceae > CAZWRO01. Next base: position 2,767 of record CAZWRO010000052.1, read on the forward strand.
TGGAGTCGCTTCTTCACCTCTTCTTCGGAATCCGCTTCCTCGATGGTGGCGGCCGTCTTCTCCAGCGTATGCCGGATGAACTCCTCCACGGAAGAGTAGCCCGCCGCCTCCGAGCAGCGCTTCAGTCTCTCGTACAGCTCTTTGTCGAGCTTCACCTTAGGGCCCAGCATAGCTCACTCCTCACCACGCACGTTCGCCGGACATGCCCTCGGCCGCCGCCACGCCAAACTCCGCGAGCAGGCTCGCCGTCACATCGGCCAGTCCCGGCCTCTCCGCGGAGATCGGGTGGTTGGTCAAGAGGATCCCCGGCACCAGGGAGCGATCAATGCAGTGGTCTCCGCTCCACTTCCCGGTATTATCTTGCACCAACTGCTCCGTCGGCTTCCCCAGCACAGAGGCGTCCGACGCGCGATAGCCGCGAGCGTAGCCCACTATCAAGTCCGGAGACTTGTCCGGCATTCTCTCGGCATACACGTCTTCCGCCAGATACACGTTCTCGATAGCGCGCTCCCCCGTCTCCGGATCGCGCGCCTGCCTCAGCTCCTCCGCGAGCTGCCGCGCCAGCGCCTCCCGGTTGGCGGGATTCACCGCCCCGTAGAGCTCCCGCCCCTCCAGATTCAGGTAAAGCCCGTTGAACCCTATTCCGTAAGCCATCGTCCGGCGCCAGTTCGCGTTGGAGAACAGATCCGCGTCGCCGCGCCAGGGACCGACCCCGGCCAGGTACCGGTTCTGCGCCAACCACCCGTTGAGGTTGAACTCCCGATAGAACGGCGCGAAGCCGTGGTCGGAAAGCACCACCAAAGTCGTGTTCGCGTCGCAGGCCTCCAACGCCTGTCCCACCAGCTCGTCACCAAGGCGGTAGCACTCCTCAATCACGCCGCCGTACTCCCGCGCCAGCGCGGCCTCGTAGGCCGGGTGCCGAGGGTCCATCGTCCGCCAGAACATATGCTGCATGCGGTCGGTCCCGGAGAAATACTGCACCAGCAGCCCTCGCTGGAAGGTGTTCAGCGATGACTCGTACATGCGCCGCGCCTCGGCCATCGCGGTCCCGGACTGCTGGAGATACTCCCCGTCGTCCAGGATGCCGTTCGACAGCGCCTTCACGTCCTCCGGGAAGCCCTGCGTATAGAACCGGCCGAACCGTTTCGCCAGCTCGCCGGCAAAGTCGCCGGGCGCGCTGATGGGCACCGCCGGATCCATCGGATCCACGTTAATCGGCGTAACGTAGAGCTTGAAGTGCGGCCGCACCTGCTTCAAGTAGAAGCGGCAGATCCCGGTCACGCTCTTCACGTGCGGCATCATCTCGAACCGCACGGGAATCCACTCGCTCCACTCCCCCTCCCGCAGCAGCGCCTCCTGCCCCTGCACCATCACCTTCGCCACCCGGTTTTCCCGGTCCACCCGCACCTCGAAATCCGCCTGCGACTCCGGCTCCCCTTCCCGCAGCGTGTTCCACGGGCCCATCAGGCGGGCCTGCACTCGGCCGTTCGAAACCTGCACCGGATAGACCGCCCCTCCCGTCACCTGCTGGGCGTTCGCCGGTGGCGCATCCGTGAAGTAGGAGAACTCCCCATAAGTCCCCCGCAGGTCGGGCGCCCCCAGTCCCGCCAGCTGCTTCGCCCCCGACTCCCGCGGCGGGAAGTTCGACGGCACCCGATAGATCTCGCACGGCACTCCCTGCTCGGCCAGCAGATCCCAGAAGGCCGGCCCCTGCCGCAGCAGCTCCACGTTGCCGTGGGACAGCGGCAGCCTCCACTGCCCCAACGACAGCGTGCGATCCGGCGGCTCCGTTCGCGCAATCGAAAGATAAGGCAGATACGTGCTCGGGTCGCGCTGGATGAAATCGTGTATCCCATGCCCGCCCGGGTCCCGTCCCGTGATGAACGTCGCCCACGCCACCGGGCTCTGCGGCGGCACCGTGCTCCTCAGGGGGCGGAAGCCCCCCATCTCCCGCAACCGGCTCATATGAGGCAGCCGGCCGCGCTCCATCAAACGCTCCACCCTACCCGCGTCCAGCCCGTCCAGCCCCAGGACTATCACCTTGCGCTCCCGCCCCTCCGCCGAGAGCATCCTGCGCCCGCAGGAGGCGAGAGCGGTCGCGTCGACGGCCGCAAGCAGCCCGAGGAGGCCGAGCTTCTTCAGCGTCTCCCGCTTCGAAGGGTCGGCCGGACCCTCACGCTGCATCTGCTTACGTGAAGTATCCTTCATCTTCGACTATCTCCTATCCGTCTCTCGAAGCAAAGAGCGCCCTTCCATGTAGCCCGGGGTTTCGATACCGAAGAGCGAAAGCACCGTGGGGGCGATGTCCACGATCCTCGCCCGCGCTCCCTCCAGCGGTCGATTGCTGAAGAGCACGCCCGGAACGCGGCTCGGGTTCATACAGTGATCCCCGCTCCAGCGCCGCGTGTTGTCCTCCATCACCGGACCCGAGGCCTTGCCCTGCGCGGCGTCCCACGAAACGCGGTAACCTGGCGCATACCCTATCGTCAGATCGGGGCCGACGTTCGCGTACGGGCCCGGGTTGACCTCCGCCGTGTCGAATACTCGATCGACCGCCGTCGTGTCCTGCGCGTCATCCCGCAGGCCGGTCAGCTTTCCTATCAGCTCCCGTTTCAGCTCCTCCGCCTCACTCGGGGTCACGATTCCCTGGGCCTCCCGGCCCTTCACGTTGAGGTAGAGTCCGCCCAATCCCAGCGCATACGCGCGCGTCCGCTCCCAGTCAACATCCCGCAGCCAGTCCGACTCTCCCGTCGTGTCCGGCTTCAGTGTCAGGTAGCCGTTATCACGCAGCCAGGCGTTCAGGCTCACCCCTCTCCGGAAGGCCCGGAACCCATGGTCCGACATCACGAACACCGCCTCCCCCTCCCCCGACTTCTCCATCACCCGGCCCAGCAGCTCATCGCTCTGCTCGTAGGCCTGCTCCACCGCCTCCGCAAACCGCGTGCTCTCCTTGCCCTCGTTCGCCGGATGGTCCGCCTCTCGATAGCGCCAGAACATGTGCTGCACGCGATCCGTGGTGTCGAACACGCACACCACACAGCCCTCGCGCAGGTTCTCCAGCGCGTTGAAGAGCATCCGCTCCCGTTCCTCGAAGTACAATTGGCATTGCTGGAGGAAAGACTCCTCGTCCAGCACCCCCTCATTCAGCGCCCACGTATCCTCCGCCAGCCCCAACGTCGCATACCGTCCCAGGCGTTTGGCCAGATAGATCGCGTACGTCATGGGGTGCGAAACCGGCAGCGCAGGCCGCGCGGGGTCGATGTTGATCGGCGTGACGTAAAGCTCCAACTCCGGCTCGATCTGCTTCAGCAGGAAACGGCAGATGCCGTTGGCGCGCATTCCCGGCCCCAGCGTGAAGCCCACCGGGACCCAATCTGAGAGCTTACCCCTCCGCAGCGCCACCCGCTGCCCGTCGATGTCCAGCCGCGCATTCCCGTTCCCGTCCGGACTGACGCGGAATGACGTTGCCGCCGGCTCCCCCTCCGCCGAACCCATGCGCGGCGGCCCGGGCAGCGCCGCCCGGAACACTCCGTTCTCCCGGCTCGCATCGATCTGCTCGCCCCCGATGTGTTCCGAAGGCCCCCCACTCTGGCTCGTAAAGAAAGTGAACGACCCCTGCGTTCCCCGCAAATCCGGCACGCACATTCCCGACAGCAGCAGCCCGTTGAACCGCTCCGGCGGGAACGTAATAGGCACTCTGAGCACCGTGGAAAAGACCCCGTGATCGCTCAACACCGACCAGAACGGCTTGCTCCGGCGCAGCAGACGCACCGAGGGTCGGCCAAGCGGAATCTGCAGCGAGCCCAGCCGCAACATTCGCCGCGGCGGGCGGATGCGCGCCGACGACAGATCGGGCAGATAGGTCCGGGGGTCGCGGTGCAGGAAGTCGAAGATCGCGTGTCGGCCCGGGCCGGTCCCGGTCATGAACGAAGACCAGGCGACGGGAGACATTGCCGGGCACGTGGTCGCCAGCCGCGCATACGTTCCGCCCTCGGCCAGCTTCGCCAGGTTCGGCAGACGACCGGCCGCCATCATTCCATCGACGATTTCGGGGTCCATCCCGTCGAAGCCGAGGATCACCACCCGTTTCACCTGGCTTCGCGCATATGCGCGACGTCGGCGGCGATACCTCAGCAGAAAGCGAAGCGGCCACGTCAGCAGCACCACCCCGCCCAACACCAAGGCCGCCAGCATCGCCAGGAAGGATCCCAGCACCGCGAAGCCGGCGCCCGGGCCGATGTAAGCGTGGGCCGGCGCCGAGGAGCAAAGGCACAGCAACCCGCTCCCCACCAGCACGGCCGCCGCGCGTGGAAGCCCCCAGCTCGCGGCGCGCGACCTGCATCGGGTCTGCTCGGAAGCAAGGCCGATTCGTCTGTAGCTCCGAGGTCCTCTGGAGCGTGCCTTGGAGGCCCTGGTTGACAGCATCATGTGCACCGAAAAACCCGCCGGGCCACCACGGCGCCGGCGCTTTCCCGCTCTCTCAGTCTTCCCCATTCCCCGCAACTCTATTCCCCGCGTGCAGCCTCCGGTCCTGTGCGCCGGCGGTTGCCCCCCAAGTCGTTTCCCCCTCCACCTCCCCCCTACTCGGGGAGAGGAATCATGCACAACATGCGCGCCGGACTGCGGCCCGCGTTCCGGAACTGGTGCCTCTCTCCAGACAGGACGAGCACTGCGTCCCCCACCGCCAGCGCCGTCGCGCCGGTCTCGCCCACCACCTCCGTCTCCCCCGCGAGAATGTACACCTCGTGCTCCCAGGCGTGCTCGTGCTGAGGAGTGCATCCGCCCGGCGCTATCTCGAACACCCGCATGGCGAAGTTCGGGGCGCCCTCCGGGCGGGAGATCAGCCATCGCACCGTCACCTCCCGCGCCCCTTCATCGGTCACCGGCTGTGCCGGAACCTCCTCCGTGTGCACTACTTTCATCTCCTCTGTCACCTCCTAGAAGCTGTTTCATAACCTCCATAGGAGGTTTTGAAGTGCGCCCCAGTGTTCGCCCAGCTCAAAGCGCCCCGAACCGTCCGTCGCCCAGGTTGTAGAGACGGCGCACGTCGCGCGTCGTGTGGTGCGCGGCGACGATCTCACCGACGAAGATAGTATGGTCGCCCGTCAGGTGCGTGCTCGCCACCCGGCACTCCATGTTCGTCACCGCCTCCCCAATCAGCGGCGGCCGCACCTCCGTCGCGGGAAGCGCCGTCAGACCCGCCTCCCTGAACTTGTCCACCTCCCGGCCCGACCGCGTGCCGCAGAGAAGCATCGCCTGCTCCATATCCTCGGCCGGAAACGTCAGCACGAATTCCGGCACCTCCGCCAGCAACTCGTGGCTGTACCGCGTCAGCCCAATCGAGATCGCACACATCGGCGGATCGCCGGAGGTCGGCATCGCCCACCCCAGCGTGATGATGTTCGGACGGCCCCCGCGGTCGACCGTCGTCACCATCACTATCTGCTCCGGGAACTTCTTCTCCCAGGCCTTCCCGACCGACACTTTCCGCGGCACCTCTCTTCACCTCCGCGGGCGCGGCTCCGTGGGCCCGTTAGCTAGAGCCCCAGCCACTTCGCCGCGTTATCGTAATAGATCTTCTCTTGCACCGACGCGGGAATCTCCAGCGCGGCCATGAAGTTGCGGTAGAACTCCATCGTGTCATCCGGATTGTCCGACCCGAAGACCAGCTTGCCCACCACCTCCAGGTCAATCTTCGGCGGCTGGTCCGTCTGGTTGCGCTCCACGCGGTCGAACAGCCAGCGGAACCAGGAGGTGGGGTAGTTGCGTATCGTCCCCCCGCTCATGTCATACCAGACGTTCTCGCACTCCATCATCGCCTCCACCGCCTCCATGGGCCACTGATTGCCCAGGTGCGCGCCCACCATCCTAAAGCTCGGGAAGTGCGTGGCGATCGTGATCAGATAGGTCGGATGCAGGTTCTCCTGCCGCACCCCCCGCCCCCGGCTGAAGCCGAGGAACCCCGTGTGCACCAAGGCCGGCATCCCCAGCGCCTGGGCCCGCTCGTATACCGGGAAGTAGGACTCGTGGGAGTACGGCCGCTGCGGGCCTATCAGCTTCAGGCCGTGGAACCCGCGTTCCTTGGCCGCCTCCACCGCCTCCGGCCCCTCTTCATCGAGCTTCAAATGATAGAACGGGACGATGTAGTTTGGGTAGCGTTCGGCGAGCTTCAGAACCTCGTCGTTCTGGAAGCTCATGCAGACCTTTACGTAGCCGAGCGAGTCCCAGAGGGACCGCTTCTCCTCCACCTCGTCGGGCCCGTGGAAGTGGGCGTGGGTGTTGATAACTCGCATGCTTTCCTCCGAGCGCAAGGCGCGCTGATCCACCGGAGTGGATTCGGAGGGTGTCCGCCAAGACCTGCCTAGAGAGGGGCGACCGATCTGCCGAGTCCGCTTAGGAGATGTCCCGGCCGCCTGCGAACTCGCGTCGGCTCAAGCCTCCAGCCGCCTCAGCAGTGGCTTGATCTGAACCCGCGCCTTCTCCAGGTTCTGCTCCCACCTATCGGCCTCGCCGGCCACCCACCCCTCGCCGGCATAGGCGATGCACAACAGCGCGTCCTGGAACAGATCGTGGGGCTCCGCCCACTCGGTCGGAGGCACTACCTCGTCGAACCTTACGAACAGGTTCCGTGAGCGTCTCACCAGCAGCTCCACCCGTGCGCGGTCCGCTTCCGCCAGCTCCCCGTTCGGCGGTGTGGGCAGCGCCTCCACCTTGCTCCACAGGCCGGCGAACCGCTTCAGAACCGGAGCCATTTCCTCCCCATAACGCCGCCGTTCCCGCACCTGCTCCAGCACCTCTTGCAGCGACTGCCGAATCGCCCCCGCCACCGCGGCGCTCAGCTCTTCCACCCTGCCGCGCACATTCACCCCCGGCTTAACCAGTCCCGCGCGGGCCAGCACCTCCGGCGCCGACACCGTCGCCGCGGGCCGCACCTTGCATTCCGCCAACGCGGCCGACGCGGCGCAACCGCGGGAGCCGTCAACCGCCACCACGAACTGCCTTCTGCCCCGAGGACACTCTTCGGCCTCCGCGACCACCGCCTCCGGGGTCTCCGCCGCCGCCAAGGCCGCCGCGCGGCGCGCGATCTCGCAACCCACCTGTCCGCTATCCCGGCAGGGCACGATGAAGACCGCCGGAGCGTTGTTCATCCGCTCTGAAGACTCAGACACCTACCGCCTCCCGCGCGGGCGCCTGCGCCTCAGCCGCCTCCACGCTGCTGGGAACCGCCAAGTAGTTTCGCACCAAGACGTTGTACACGCCGGCCCCAAATATCGCTCCCACCACCGGCGCGAGGATGTAGACGGCGAGGAATCCACCGCGCGGCCCGGGAATCGCAATGCTCCCCCATCCAAACAAGTAGGATACCAAACGCGGCCCGAAATCGCGCGCCGGGTTCAGCCCCGCCTGCGTCAATGGAGCGATGATGCAGATGATGATCGACACCGCCAGCCCGATGAACAGCGGCGCCATGAACCGCGGCGCCTGCGAATTGCGCGGTTCCGTCAGCGCAAACACGAAGCAGGCCAGAAACGCGGTGCCTATCGCCTCCCCGAACATGGCCGTCACGTGCGACACCTGTCGGAAGGCCTCCGCTGCCGCCACCCCCAAAGCCGGGTTCGGCCCGATCATCGCCGGGTTCGGGAAGTACTCCCCGAACACCATCGCCGAGAGCTGACTCCCCGGCTGGCCGCGCACGATTCCATTGACCGCCTCGAACTGCGAGATCAATCCGTGAAACAGCCCGTACAAGATGAGCGATCCACAGAACGCCCCCGCCAACTGAGCCAGTATGTAGGGCGCGATCTTTCCCTTCGGGAACCCGCGCCACACCGCCATCGCGATGGTGATCGCGGGATTGATATGCGCGCCGCTCACCGCACCGGTGGCATAGATCGCCAGCGCAATCGCCACTCCCCACACCGCCGCCACTTGCCACAGCCCGGACAGCCCGCCCACCAGCACCGCCGTGTTCACCGCTCCCACGCCGAAGAACACGAGGATCAGCGTTCCGAAAAACTCGCTCAGGCACTGCCCGAAAAGAGATCTCTGTCGTCTCATCTAAGCCCCTCCCTCTGTGGGCTGCTAACTCGCAAGCAACTGGTCCACTCGATCGGCTATCTGCGCCGCCAGGGCCTGCACGGCGGGATGATCGACCTCGAGGTGACGCTCGGGAAGAGAGGTCACATCGATCCCCAGCCCTTTCGCCACCTCCGTGATCCGCAGCGTCTGCGCCGCCCGCTTTCCCTTCTTATCAACCAGCTTCGTGGCGCAGTCCAGCTCGCACGCCTCCACGGCCAGCACCGGATACATGTTGATGAAGTCTACGTCCTCCTGGACCTCCGCGTTCAAGGCCGGGCCGCATCCCAGCACGGTCACCTCCGGCCGCAAGTCCTCGTGCACAACGTAGAGAGCCTGCCGGCCCAGAACAGCTTCCTTGCGGAGCCCGAGACACGGTTGCAGACAAACCTTTTCTGCCATCGTTCCTCTCCTCCCCATCCTCACAGGGTGCTCAACATCTCGTCGGCGATTATCCGGTCGATCTCCTCCACCGCCTTCTGAGCCACCGCCTTCACCAGCTTCTGTCCCTTCTCTGTCAGCCCGCGGCGCTTCTCCCCCCCAATGGATATGCGATTCGCCGCGGCGACGTCCGCCACGTAGATGCTGCCCGCAGGCGGTTTCCCCAGTTCGTCCGCCAAGAAGCTCGCGCACCGCGGTCGGCAACCGTTGATCACCAGCACCGGATAGCGAGTGAACATCTCCACGTGCTCCGGCTCCTTCACGCTCAGCCGCCCACTGCTGAGCAGCTCCACCTCCTCCGG
>CAZWRO010000053.1:0-11375 GCA_964635365.1 uncultured bacterium
TGAAGATTCCGACGAAGTCCTTGCGCTGGAACGGCAGCAGCTTCTTGAGCGCGGCCTTGCGCTCCTTGCTGTCCTCGGCGAGGATCATCCGCTGCACTACCGGAAGGCGCTCCGTCTCCATGAACATGTGTTCGGTGCGGCACAGCCCGATACCCTGGGCGCCGAAGTCGCGCGCGCGCTTGGCGTCCCGCGGATAGTCGGCGTTGGCCCACACCTCCAACCGGCGAGTCTGGTCGGCCCACCCGAGCAGCGTCGTGAGCTGCTTCTCCTTCGCCAGGTTCGGCTGGATGGTCGGGATGAGGCCGGCGAAGACCTCTCCGGTCGTGCCGTCGATGGAGATGGGCTCCATTTCCTTCAGCACTTTGCCGTCCACCGAGAGCCGCCCCTTTGCCTCATCTACTCGGATCGCCTCACATCCCGCGACGCACGGGAGGCCCAGACCGCGGGCGACCACCGCGGCGTGGCTGGTGGCGCCACCGCGGGCGGTCAGGATTCCCTTCGAGGCCAGCATTCCATGCACGTCGTCGGGGGTGGTCTCCGGTCGCACCAGTACCACGACCTGGCCCTTCCCGCCCAGCTCAGCCGCCTTGTCGGCGGTGAAGACAGCGGCTCCAGAGGCCGCTCCCGGCGAGGCGTTCAGCCCCTTGGCCAGCAACCGCCCCTCCTTCGCAGCTATGGCTTTCTCCTTCGGATCGAACCCCGGCAGCAGGAGCTGGTTGATCTGGTCCGGCTCCACCCGCATCAGGGCTTCGTCCTTGGAGATCAGCTTCTCCTTGACCATCTCCACCGCGATGCGGACGGCGGCCCGCGCGGTGCGCTTCCCCACGCGGCACTGGAGGATGTAGAGCGTACCGCGCTCGATGGTGAACTCGATGTCCATCGCGTCCCGGTAGTGCTTTTCGATCCGGGTGGCCAGGCTCAGGAACTCCCGGTAGATCCTCGGGCTTTCCTTCTTAAGCTCGGCGATCTCGATGGGCGTGCGCACGCCGGCGACCACATCTTCGCCCTGCGCGTTCATCAGGAACTCGCCGTAGATCTTCTTCTCGCCGGTGGCCACGTCGCGGGTGAAGGCAACGCCGGTTCCGGAGTCATCGCCCATGTTCCCGAACACCATGGTCTGCACGTTGACGGCCGTGCCGAGGTCGTGCGGGATCTTGTAGAAGTTCCGGTAGGCGATAGCGCGGGGGATGTTCCAGGAGTCGAAGACCGCGCAAATGGAGGTCTCCAGTTGCTCGATGGGGTCGGAGGGGAAGTCGCGCTTCATGTGGCGCTTGAAGAAGGCCTTATACTGCTTGACCAGCTCCTTGAGGTCGTCGGCGCTCAGCTCGGTGTCCTGCTTCACGCCTCGCTTCTGCTTCATCGCGTCCAGCATCTCCTCGAAGCTGGCCCGCTCGAGGCCCAGCGCCACGGAAGAGAACATCATGATGAAACGTCGGAAAGCGTCGTAGGCGAACCGCTCGTTGCCGGTCAGCGCAATGATCCCCTGCAGGGTGTCGTCGTTCAAGCCGAGATTCAGGATCGTGTCCATCATTCCCGGCATCGACATCTTCGCCCCCGAGCGCACCGACACCAACAGCGGGTTCTTCGGGTCCCCGAACCCCTTGCCGGTATCCTTCTCCACCCGCTTCAGGCCGGTCCGGACCGCCTCCATCAAGCCTTTCGGCATTCTCCCGAGGCGCTGATACTCGTTGCACATCTCGGTGGTGATGGTGAAGCCGGGCGGCACCGGGATGCCGAGATTGCTCATCTCAGCCAGGTTGGCGCCCTTGCCACCCAGCAGATCCTTCATCTTCTGGTTGCCCTCATGAAAGAGGTATACTCGCTTGCTAGACTTCTTAGCCACGGTGCAGCCGCTCCTTTCGATTCATGCCTGTGTATGCGCTATCTGCAATCAAAGGCGGCAAGCCGCCTTCGTTGTCTCGGGGTCATCTTCGGCCGCCTACGGCACAGCCCAGAACCGACCCTACTCGACCTCGCCCGCCCGGCCACTCGATCCCGCATCGGGCGATTCGCGGGAAGGGCCCCCAGCTTTGGTTTGCCCACGCACGCCCGCAATGAAACGGTCCACTCGTTCGCGCAGCGCCTGTTCGGCGTCCACGCCGGAGAGGCGTGCCAGATCGACGACCGCCAGCAACACATCTCCGCACACCGCCTGCGCCTCCTGCGCGTCGATATCCTCCCGCGCAAGCTGCTCCAGCCCCTTCCGCGCCGCCGTTCCGGCTTCCTCGGCGCGGCGCGCCAGTCCGGCGCGGGCGGCCCGCCGCCGGACCACCTGGGCCCGCGAGAGCGCCGGCAGCGCCTTGGGCACCTCCGTCACCGGGCTTGCACTGTCCTCGGCCTCCGCTCGCTCGCGCCGCTTCAGGTCGTCCCACTGGTGCAGGACCTCCTCCGGCGTTTCGGCCGAGCTGTCGCCGAAGACGTGCGGATGGCGACCTATCAACTTATCGCAAAGGCCTCGCACCACATCGTCGATATCGAACCGATCGGCCTCGGCCGCGAGCTGCGCGTGGAACACCACCTGAAGCAGCAGATCCCCCAGCTCCTGGCGGAGGGCCTGCGGGTCATCGCGGTCGATCGCCTCCAGCACCTCGTAAGTCTCTTCCAAGAGGCACGGCCGCAACGAGCGGTGGTCCTGCACCCGGTCCCAGGGGCACCCCTCCGGGCTCCGCAGCCGGGCCATAATATCCGTCAAGTCTGCGAACGGCGTACGTGGCATGGGCTCTCTGCTCGGGCGCATAGACACGCAAGAAGTGGACGGCGCCAGCCACTCGTAGCTGGGTCGCCTCCGTTCCGCCGGGCGGCGACCCTCAGTTTTCGCGGCCGTCACCGCAAGGTAGACCTACTCGCCTGCTCCTCCCGAAGGGGCCTCCTGCTCCATTGGCATCGGTATCTCATCCATCCCCTCCGGCAGTTCAATGGGTGGCATTGAAGGCGTCACTTGCTGCTGCCTAGCCTCCCGGCGCATTCGATACACCTCGCCAAGCGACTTATAGCGCGGGGAGACCACCTCCACATCGGCGGTGGCCCGCAGCTCGTCGAAGAACTCCTGATAGCGCATCTGGTAGGTCTGATCCTGCAGCATCAGGTCTTCGATCACATCCATGTTGGACTCCAACGTGATCTCCTGAGGCATGAGATGCCGCTCCACCTTCACGATGCGCCACAACGGGGGCCTCTCCTGCTCTTCGCCAGCTGCAGTGGGTGGCGTCAGCGCGGGTGGCATCGGCAGCGGATCGCTGATCTCCCCCGGCTCCAATGCAAACAGGACTTCACCGAGGTTCTTGCCGCTCAACATCGCCAGGCGGACCGAACCGGCAACCGCGGCCTCATCCATCCCCACTATCTGAAGGAAGGTATCGAAATCGATGCCGGCCTGCGACGGCATCAGCTCTCGCAGCTGATCGACATGAGCCTGCACTTCCTCATCGGTGGCCGAGACGCCACGCCTCTCCGCCTCCTGGCGGACCAGCTCGCTGTCTCCCGGCAGGTTCGCCCCCTGGTAGTTCGGATCGATCGCCTCACCCATGATGAACCAGCCGACCATGCCACCCCGCTCCCGCGTCATCGCATCGAGAGAGCGCTCCTCGGCAATGGCGGCAAAATCCGACGCTTCCTCACCCTCTTCGGGATCGGCGGCGGCCAGCTCCGCCCCGATCGCCTCCGCCTCTTCCCTGGAAGCCACGACAATCTGCCGGAAGATGACCGACTCATTGTTATGCGGCATCTCGGCAAGGCGGTCGCGATGCTCTTCGAAATAGGCCTCTTTATCTTGCTCCGTAATCACCAGCCGCGCGGTGAGCGTCTGCAGCAGGATCGTCTCCAGAATGTCGTCCTGGGTCTGGCCCGTTTCCTCCAGCCAGGCCTCGAAGCTATCGCCCGAGTTGGCCAGCACATAGTCCTTGAGGGAGTCCAGGCGCCTCTGCAGTTCTTCGGGGCCGACGGTGATGCCGCGCTCCTCGGCGGACTGGCTCACCAGCTGTCGCACGATCAGCGAGTCCAGCGTGCGCCGGGCGGTGTTGCCCTCGTCGTTCCTCTCCAGCGCGTTCCACAGGTCGCCCTGAGTGATGGGCCGCTGGTTTACCTTGGCGATCACTTGCTTCTCGGGACGGCTGCACCCTGCTCCCCAGAGCATGAGGGCGGCCAGAAGGCCGATGATAGGGGCGTACCTGCGCATCACCTTGTCCTTTCCTCTCGCGCGAACGGCCCGCCCATCGAGTGCGGACAGGCCGCTCTTCCCGGCCTCAAAGCAAGCGCCGGTCTGGTCTCTTTGAAGCGCGAAACTAACCCGATTCTATCCCGCGCAACAGCAAAAGTCAAGGACGGCGCAGGGCCGGCTACTCGAGTATGATTTCGATGAAGGGCGGCTTGGGAGTCTCGTTGATGGCATAAGCCGGCGTCCTGGCAGAGTTCACCGTCTTCACCACCTGCAGGTAGGAGTAGTACCCTTCCGTCCATACCCGCACTATCCCGTCGGCCGACGCGCGCAGCTTCTCGAGCTGCTCCGGCGCGGCCGCCCGCGGGCTCACCACACCCAGCATCACCGCGCGCGCCCCGCGGCACATAGTCGCCAGCTTGGAGAAGGCCGAGTAGCCTTCATCGGGGGGCAACACCGACAGCAGTCGCGAGATATCGACTTGCACCCGCAGACGCTTGGCACTACTCTGGGCACGTAGCTGGTCCAGCTCCGCCGAAAACTGCTTCAGCGAATACTCCTGCTCCTCGTCACCCGTCGGGCGAGAGCCGAGGATAGTCACCTGCCCGCTGTCCAGCCCCTGCTGCATCGCTTCCTCCAACCCCGCCACCTTCATCAGCGCCCGCCATCGGGATTTCTCATCGCTCTGGCCGGCAATCCGAACGTACATGTCGCCGGCCGCCAGCGCCTCCTTAGCGAAGCCGACGTCGAAGATGTTCTGGTGCAGATCGGCGTCGATCTCTATCAAGTAGAACCCGCCATAAGGGATGCCGCCGCCGAGCAGGTCGTCGAGATCCGGGATGCCGGTCGATACCGCATCCTCATACCGATAGAACGGCTCTTGGAAAGGAGGCAGCACCCTAATGCCGCCCTCAGACACGAAGAAGAGGCTGGGAATCGCAATCTGCGGTGAGCCGCGGCTCTTCATGACTTCGACGAACCGCATGTGCCGGCCGCCCACGTAGGCCCGGCTCAACACGATCAGCCCGTCGGCGACGAACTCCTCCGGTCCGGTTCCTATCTCCTCCTGCTCGCGCAGCTCGCGCACCAGCAGCGCCGTCAGCGATTCCCGCTTCAGGGCATTCACCATCCCGTAGACGGCCTCCCGAAGCTGTTGGGGATCTTCGCCGGCCTCGTGCAAGTGGCTGATGCTATCCACCACCACGCGACGCGCGCCGATCTCCTCGATCATCTCGTTGACCAGACCCTGATCCCGCACAATGTCCTGCTGCAAGACTTCCGGCGAGGTGAACAGCACCTTCAGCTTCCCCTGCTCCTCCAGAGCCCGGAAGTCCCACCCAAAGCCGGTCGCGTCGCGATAGATGCGCTGGGGGAACTCCTCGAAGGTGATGAAGATGCCCGGCTCGTCGTACATTGTGATCCCGTTGTAGAGGAAATGCATTCCCAGGCTCGTCTTGCCCGTGCCGGGCGCCCCCGCCACCAGCGTCGCATCTCCTCGCAAGAAACCGCCGCAGAGCAGTTGGTCCAGGCCCTCAATTCCAGTTTTTACGCGATCCATGCGTAACTCCTCAACATTTCCCTGTCGCCCTTGTGGCTGTCATCACGGATTGCCGCCTAACGCCGACGCGGAGGGATGTAGCGGTAAACATCCGCCCCCGGGTAGCTTATCTTCTGAACGAACCGGCGCTGCTCCAAGAGGTCCAGCTCGTCTTGCACTGCTTCCGCCTCCCGGCCCACACGCAGCGCTATCTGCCGCGCCGTGCTCACCGTGTAGGGGTTGGCCTCGAGGAAGGCAATCAGCTTCTCGATGCCGCCGAGGGAAGCCGCCATCCGACCCAGATCCCCACTCACCCGGTAAGTGCGAAGGCCCCTTCGAATGCGATCGCCCAGCTCGTGCAGCCGCTCGGCGCGCGCCTCCACCAGCTCGCTCACCTTCGGCGCCGACAGCCGCGCCGTCTGCCGCCGGTCCTCCTCGCGCCCCTCCAGGAAGGTCTCCGCCTCCGCGGTCGCCCCCTCCAGGCTGTAGCCGTGATCGAGCCCCTGCCTTATCAGGCACACCTTCTCAATCGCCGCGTAGTCGTAGGTCCGGCTGCCCCCGCGTTCGCTCGGCTTGATGATTCCTTTGTCCGTCCAGTACGAGAGTTGCCTTATGGAGACACCGCATAAGTGCGCCGCCTGTCCGATGCCAAGCTCCAATCGTTCCAAGAGCTTGCCAAAATCAACCGGCCGGACAGGCGATCGTCCCCGTTCTCGCGCAACGTCCACCATCCTTGTCTCCTTAGGCGCCCAGACATGTCCGGATTACAGCTGTTCCCTCGCCCCGTTACGGCATAAGCACGTCGAACAATAGCACAAGGCTGTCCGTTCGTCAATACATATCTGTCTCAATATCGTTCGGCTAACATGCTGTATCTAGTTAATCATATCACCGATAGCAAGTCTAACCGGTGCTAACGAGCAAGGTGAACTGAGGGCGCTTCTCGGTGGTGGGTCAGTTTGAACCGAGGAGACCGACGATTTCTTCGACGGTCCAGATGTGGTCGGTAGCGCCCGCCGCCGCAGCGGAGGTCAAGTTTCAGTCGAAAAAACCCGACAAAAGTGTTGACAGACGTGCTATACGCGACCTGGCGTTATTGTTGACATAGTTGACGAAGTTGACAAAGTTGCGGTTCATGGTACAATCCCATAGGTTGGTCTGACCCATTGAGGCCAGAGCGAGGAGACGAATGGCCCGACCACTGGAATTCGAACTCGTTGTTAGATGCAAAGATCCCGACGCTGAATACACGAAACTCCTATCGGCGAAGCCTTCTGACGCCGCGTTGGAGACACTCAAGCGCGCCGAACAACTGCACAAGGAGCGTGTGAAGTCGCGCGAGTCGCAAATCACTAACGCGTCCCGATGAGCGCGCCCGGCCTTTCGCTGAAGCTGCTTACCGACCCCGTCCCCGATGAGGTGGCGGGGTTTTGCTGTAGTGACCCCCAGGACCTGCGCGACTTCCTAGTCGATGATGCAGTGAGGTATGTGAGGAATCGCCTTGCACAGGTCTACCTTGGCTGGGAGGGCAGTGCTCTCATTGGCTTCTTCTCGCTATCTTGCGGACGGGTTCGTTTCGAGGAATTATCGAAGAAAGTCCAGTCATCTACCGCACTTGACCCCATTGGGAATGAGAAGGCTATACCTGTCATCCTCTTGGGGCGGCTAGCTACAGATGAGCGATATCGCAAACAGGGCAGAGGGACTTGGCTGTTTGATCAGGCAGTATCCCTGGCCAAGTTCTCGGTGGCCCCTCACGTCGGTTGCCGCTTTCTCGCTCTGGACGCGAACTATGAACGGATAGAGTGGTACGAGAAGAGAGGCTGCCAGGTACTGGGCAGAGTCGAACTCCCTACTACCACAACCCGCATGGGTTTCGACCTCTTCCCTCCCGTGTAGCCCTTCTCGAATTGACCCACTATCCGTATCTCCTCGCCCGAAGAGGTCCGGTCTCACCGCCCCCGAACGAGAACCGTCGCTGCCCGTGCAGTTTCGACCACCATAAAACATCAGCAATTTGCTGACTTTTTAGCCACAGCGCTTGACACCGCATGCTATACTGTACATGGCAGCGAGTGGAGTTGAGCGCTGCCCTTCGCTTTCCGGGGTCCCGACTCGGACCCCCTCCTGCCTCAGATGATCTTCTCGGAGGTTTCCATGGCCGGTCGGTTGCCGCGAGATATGAACGCCATCCAGAAAGAAGCCGTAGAGTTGATTGCCCGGGGCCTATCAGCCGACGAGATCGCCAAGATGCTTGGCGTCTCCGGACGCAGCGTCCGCCGCTGGCGCCAGCGGAGCGAGGGGCGCTTGGAACCCCCTGCGCCGCCTCCCGCCACCACCAGTGGGCGGCGCGAGCAGGCCGTGGGCGATATGCTGCGGGCCGAGGGGCCGGCCGTGGCGCGCGTGCTCGTTGACCTGGCCAAGGACGGCGACGTACGCGCCGCCGCCCTGATCGTGAAGCTGCTGGGCAATAACCTCACTTTCCCGGAGGAAGTCGATGAATACCGGTCCGACGCCGCCCTCGCCGACCTCGAGCGGGAGCTTCAGTCCCTCCCCCCGACCATCGCTTCCGAGATTGTGGGCCTGCTGGCGCGGGCTGAATCAGAAACAGCAGAGCTCGGCGGCGGCGAAGGCCCGGCGGCGGGTGGCGGAGGACAGCGATCCGTGCGCCTACCTTGGGAAAAGGACGATTGTCCATCCCACGAAGGCAGCGATTCCGTTTAGCCTCTATCCGTACCAGCGACGTCTGCTGGAGTCGTCGTCGGCACAGAGGATCATCGTCAAGGCCCGGCAGGTCGGAGTCTCTCAGCTCGTCGCCGGAGAGGCGCTGTTCCTGGCCAAGCACTTCGACGGCGTAACCGTGCTGTTCGTCAGCCGCAACCTGCCCGCGGCCGTGCACTTGCAGCGCATGGTCTACAACCTCATGCGATCCGACCCCAATCTGCCTCCGGTGGTGCGGAAAAACGAGTCAGAGCTGATCCTCGCCAACGACTCCGTGGTGCGAAGCCTGCCCGCCACCGAGGATACCGGGCGAACCTTTGCCGCCACCGCGGTCTATCTCGATGAGTTCGCCCACATGCCCTGGGCCGGACGTATCTACCAGGCCGTCGCCCCCTGCGCCGCAAGGGGAGGCCGTTTGACCGTGATCTCGACTCCCTACGGCCGGGCGAATGCCTTCTACCGGCTTTGGCAGGAGAGCGCGGTGGGGGTGCGGTCCTTTGAGAGGCTTCGGATTCACTGGTCGGACTGTCCCGAATACAACCCGGAGGGCTTCCGGATCGGCGACCCCGAGCTCCGGCGCCGCGTGGGCGAGAAGGGCTCCTGGTATCGCACCCAGAGGCTCCGCTTCACCGACGACCAGTGGGCTCAGGAATACGAGTGCGACTTCGCGGGATCGGCCTCCCTCGTCTACCGGGAGTTCGACCCCGAGCTGCACGTGGGCGACTTCCCCTATCAGCCCGACTGGCCCACCTATGTCGGGCAGGACTTCGGCTACGTCAACCCCTCCGTCGCCCTGCTCATTCAGGTGAGCCCCTCCGAAGAGGTCTTCGTCATTGGCGAATACTACCATACCAACCGCTCGATATCTGATCTTCTGCGGGAGGTCTACTGCCCGGCCGGCCGCCGACACCAGGTGCAGGCCTGGTACTGCGACCCCTCCGGGCGCTCCGAGATCGCCGAGCTGCGGGCCGCCGGCCTCCCGGCCGTGGGCCGGCGCTCGACCGTCGAGCAGGGCGTGCTGGCCATCCGCAAGCTGCTGCGCCCGCCGGGCGGCGGGCCGCGCCTGCACATCGACCGCCGCTGCGTCCGGCTCATCGCCGAAATGAGCACCTACGCCTACCAAGAGGCCTCGGACACGATCGAGAAAAATCAGAGCGACCACGGGCCGGACGCCCTGCGGTACTTCATCGTCAACCACTGGACCGGCGCCGCACAAGCGGAAACGCTGGCCCTGCCCTAGTCTCACCTGCCGGCCCTTTTGGGATGCCATCCCGGCCTTTAGACCCAGGGAGGTCAACCAATGCTTCAGCCGACACCCGTCGAACAAGCCATCTTGTCGCTCCGGGAAACCGACTACTCACGCAACCTGCGCTACCAACGCAACTGGCGCTACTACCAGAACATCCCCTACTCCCAGCCCCGGCCCGGCCTCTACGCCAAGATGCGCGCCATCTTCAACCAGATCACCAAGATAGTGGACACCGACGCCCGCTTCGCCATGGGCGAGCGACTCCAAATCCACGCCGAGCCCGACGTGGAAGCGGCCGTCAACCGCCTCTGGGAGTGGAGCGGATTCCAGCAGGAGAAGTTCTTGCTCGCCCGCTACGGTTCCTGCTGCGGCGACGCCTTTATCAAGGTCGTCGACAACCGTCCCTGGGAGCTCAATCCCGACCCCGACCCCAAGGTGCCCGTGCGCCTCAACGTGCTGCCCCCGGACGCGGTGGCCCCGCGCTACGACCCGCACGACCGATCCCGCCTCCTGGCCTGCAAGATCGAATACATTCACGGGCGCGACATTCACAAAGAGGTCATCACGCCCGAAGAGATCCTGCTCTACGATGAGCGCGACCCCGACCGCGTAGCCGCCCGCTATCCCAACCCACTCGGGTTCATCCCCATCGTCCACATCCGCAACCTGGACATCGGCGAGGAGTTCGGCCTCTGCTCCTTCCACAACCTCCTCCCGACCGTGGACGCGCTCAACGAAATCGCTTCCTTCATGTTGGAGATCGTCAAGCTCTACGCCGATCCCGTAATCGTGGGCCGCGGCATGGAGCGCGGCTCCCTCCGCAAGCAGACCGTGGACGCCGACGGCCGCCCGGTGGCCACCGTCTGGTGGGTTCCCACCCCCGAGGGGCAGTTCGAGTTTCTCGAATGGCGCGGCAACCTCCCCGACGTGCTGGCCTTCCTCGATCGCATCCAGGCCTCCATCGAGCGCAACACCCCGGAGCTCACCCTCTCCGGCCTGCGCGACCGCCAGGACGTCAGCGGCTACTCCATCTCCCTGCACCTCATCGAGCTCGTCCGCAAGATCGACGAAATGCGCGGCAACTACTTCACCGGGCTGGAGCGAGCCAACCGCATGGCCCTCCAGATCCTCGAACTGCAAGGCAAGGGCGAGTTCCCCGACCCCTCCCACCGCATCGTAGCCGATCCGGTCCTCCCCGTGGACGACGAGCGGCAGCTCCGCATCCTCCAGATGGAGAACCAAGTCCTCCGCATCAAGTCCCGCGCCACCGTCGCCGCCGAGCGCGGCATCGAAGAAGTTGAGTCAGAATTGAAACAGGCGGACACCGAGCTCCCGCCGAATCCCGAAGACAACACCGACACATCTCGGAGCCCGTCACCATGACCGAACCGAAAGCAGAGTCCGGACAGGCAAAGCGACCGTCCATCATCTCCCTCGTCCCGCGCGTGGCGAAGCTGATCTACCACCTCGCCCGCGACCCGCGAGTTCCCTGGCAGGTTAAAGCCGCCCTCGGCGGCCTCGCCGTCTACCTGGCCAGCCCCATCGACCTCATCCCCGACTGGGTGCCCGGGGCCGGCTACCTCGACGACGTCCTGATGCTCGGCTTCGTCGTCAGCTACGTCCTCGGTCGCGTCCCGCAAGACGTCATTCGCGAGCACTGGGGCGAGGACATCGAGACCCTCGAATCCCTTCGCCGCAAGCCGCGCAGCAGCAAG
>CAZWRO010000054.1:0-11303 GCA_964635365.1 uncultured bacterium
CTCGATCGCCTCCGCCGGGCAGAGCTGTGCGCACACCCCGCATCCCGTGCAGAGCTGGGCGATGATCTCCACTTTCTTTTTCTTCTCGCCGGCCGGGGTCACGTCCACAATCGCCGGGCAGCCGTGGCTCAGACATTGCCCGCACCCAACGCACCGGTCGGCGTTAATACGTCGCGCCGGTGCGCGGTGCCCACGGTCCAGCAACACACAGGGCCTGCGTGCGATCACCACCGTCACCTCGTCTCGCTCCAGACCGGCCTCTATCAACTCCCGCGTCCGCTTCATATCGTACGGATCGACTACCGACACGTGTCGCACCCCCGCCGCGCGCGCGATATCCTCCAGTCCCAGACGACTCGTCTCCTCCCCGGCCGCCGTCTTCCCCGTGCCCGGGTGATCTTGATGTCCCGTCATCGCCACCGTCTCGTTGTCGAGAATGATCACCGTCGTGGCCGCCCGGTTGTAGACCAGATCGATCAGCGGCGTAATCCCCGAGTGAATGAACGTCGAGTCCCCGATCACAGCCACCATGTTGTCGGAGCGTCCGGTCGCCTTCTCCACCCCGTGCGCTAACCCGATGGACGCTCCCATGCAAACACACGTGTCCATCGTCTGCAGCGGAGGCTGCACCCCCAGCGTATAGCATCCGATATCGCCCGAGACGAACACCTTCAAGCGCTTCAGCACCGTCAGCAAAGCCCGATGGCCGCACCCTGGACACAACGCCGGCGGCCGCGGAGGCAGGCCCTCCGGCGGCTTCCCTGCCGCGCGTCTCCGCGCCCCGAGGAACCGGGCCACCTCCATCGGCGACAGCTCCCCCCGGCGAGGGCTAGTCGGCGGGTGTGCCAGCTTGATCCCCATCGCCCGAACCTGCTGCTCCAGATACGGGTCCAGCTCCTCCACCACATAAAGCCGGTCGACGCTCCGAGCGAACCGCCGAATCAGTGCTTTCGGCAGCGGGTGAATCAGCCCCAGCTTCAGCACCGACGCCCGCGGCCTCACCTCTCTCACATATTGATAGGCGACCCCCGACACGATCACGCCGACGCGCCGGTCCCTCTTCTCGACACGATTCAGCGAGCACGTCTCCGCCCACTCCGCCAGCTCCTCCATACGCGCCTCGACCAACTCGTGCCGGCGGCGCGCGTTCCCCGGCACCATCACCGTCTTCGCGGGGTCCCGAACGAATCCCTCCGGCGCGTGCTCCGCCCGCTCCCCCAGCTCGACCTTCCCCTTCGAATGAGCAATGCGCGTCGTTATCCGCAGCAACACCAGCGTGTCGAACTGCTCGCTCAGCTCAAACGCCGCGGCCGTGAAGTCCTTCGCCTCCTGGCTGTCCGCCGGCTCCACCATCGGCGCCTTCGCCAACCGCGCGTAGTGCCTGTTGTCCTGCTCGTTCTGCGAGCTGAACATCCCGGGGTCGTCCGCCGTCACCACCACCAGCCCCCCCCGCACCCCCACATACGAGGCCGTCACCAGCGGGTCCGCCGCCACGTTCAACCCCACATGCTTCATCGACGCCATCGCCCTCGCCCCCGCCAAAGAGGCCCCCAAGGCCACCTCCAGCGCCACCTTCTCGTTCGGCGCCCACTGCGCCGCCACGCCTTCACATGGCGCCAGTGCCTCCAGAATCTCCGTCGAAGGCGTGCCCGGATAAGCCGTGGCGACCCGCACCCCCGCTTCCAAAGCCCCCCGGGCGATAGCCTCGTCCCCCGAAAGAAGCCCGCAAGCTATGCTAGCAGCAGAGGAATTGCTCATGCCCACTCTCGCATCTAATGGTGATAGACCGATGGCCTCCGTGGTCGAGCGATGGCCATCCTCATTGGTCGACAGCCGGTGATGCACGGACGGCCGCGAGGATAGCACAGCGCCTCTCAAACGGCAAGCTGGACACCTTCTGCGCCCCCGGTCTCCGGCCAAGAGGGAATCTTGCCGGGGTGTCGAAGCGCATTTCGGTAGTTGGGGCCTGGCCGAATTACGCGCCAGCGCCAACTGGAGCGCGGGAGTGAATCACTCGACACCTTGCTGGAACCGAGAAGCCGAGTTCATGGACGTCGCGGCGCTCCGCGCGTTGCAGTCCGAACGGCTCCGAGAAGTCGTACGACGGGCCTACCAGGACGTTCCTTACTACAAGCAAAAGCTCGACGAGGCCGGCGTCAAGCCGGCCGACATCAAGAGCATCGACGACATCACCCGCCTCCCCTTCACCAGCAAAGACGACCTCCGAGACACCTATCCCTTCGGGATGTTCGCCGTGCCCATGGAGCAAGTCGTCCGCCTCCACGCCTCCTCCGGCACCACCGGCAAATCGACCGTCGTCGGCTACACCCGCCGGGACATCGCCACCTGGGCCGAAGTGATGGCCCGCACCCTGGCCGCCGGAGGCACCCATCAGAGCGACGTCGTCCAGAACAGCTACGGGTACGGCCTCTTCACCGGCGGCCTTGGCGCGCACTACGGAGCCGAACTCATCGGCGCCTCCGTTGTCCCAACCTCCGGCGGGCAGACCAAACGCCAGCTGCAGATCCTCCAGGACTTCCGCTCGACCGTCCTCTGCTGCACCCCCTCCTACGCCCTGGTGTTGGCCGAATCCGCCAAAGAGGTCGGCCTCGACTTCCAGGACCTCCCCTTGAGAGTAGGCTTCTTCGGGGCCGAGCCCTGGTCCACCACCATGCGCCAGGAAATCGAAGCCGCCCTGCACGTCGACGCCCTCGACATCTACGGCCTCTCCGAAATCATCGGGCCCGGCGTGAGCTTCGAATGCCTCGACAAGAGCGGCCTGCACATCAACGAAGATCACTTCTATCCCGAAATCGTCAACCCCGAAACCGGAGAGCAGGTCCCCGACGGCCGGCCCGGCGAGCTTGTCTTCACCACCCTCACTAAAGAGGCCCTGCCGCTGCTGCGCTATCGCGTGCGAGACCTCACTCAGCTCCTCGCCGACCCCTGCCCCTGTGGCCGCACCCTCCGCCGTATGCGCCGAGTGACCGGCCGCAGCGACGACATGCTCATCATCCGCGGCGTCAACGTCTTCCCCTCCCAGATCGAAGAGGTGCTCATGGGCATCGAGGAGACCACGCCCAACTACCTGCTCGTCGTCGATCGCAAGCCGCGCGGCATGGACGAGATGGAGGTGCAGGTCGAGGTGTCCGAGGAAACCTTCTCCGACGAAATGTCCCGGCTCGAAGCCCTGAGCGGCCGCATCCAAAACGAGATAGAGAGTACCCTGGCCCTGCGGGTATCGGTCCGCCTCGTCGAACCCAAAACCCTGGAGCGCAGCATGGGGAAGGCCAAGCGCGTCATCGACAGGAGGGACTTGGGCAAATGACAGCCATACAAATCTCGGTCTTCCTCGAGAACAAGTCCGGCCGCCTCTCCGAGCTGACGCACGCCCTCGCCGAAGGCGGCCTCAACATCCGCGCCCTGTCCCTCGCCGAGACCATAGACTACGGCGTCCTGCGCCTCCTGGTGGATAAGCCCAAAGAAGCCAGGACCGTCCTCACCAAAGCCGGCTTCACCGTCACCGAAACCGAAGTCGTCGCCGTCGAAATGCCCGATCAGCCCGGCGGACTGGCCGGCGTCGTCGACCTCGTAACCCGGCGCGGCCTCAACATCGAATACCTCTACGCCTTCGTCGGCCAGCGCGGCCGGAAGGCCATTGTCATCTTCCGTATCGACGACGCCCAAACGGCGATTGCGGCCCTTCAGGAGGGGGGAGCGCACGTCCTCTCCGCGGCCGATTTGAGCGGTATCTAACACCAATCCCGACTACAAGGGAGGAGGGCGTATGAGTGGGTCAAGGAGTATGCTGGTAGCAGTTGTCATCCTGCTGTCGGCGCTGGTGCTGATGGCCGGTTGTGGCCAGCCGACGGCAGAGCAAGCCGCTCCGGGCGAGGAGGCGCCTCCGCCGCTGACCGGAGAGCCTTACGTCATCGGCGCCATGTTCGCCGTCACCGGAGATGCCTCTTCGCTGGGCATTCCGGAGCGCAACACCGCACAGATGCTCGAGCGCATCGTCAACGAGAGCGGCGGCATCAACGGACATCCCCTGCAGATCGTCATCGAGGACACCCGCGGCGCACAGCCGGACGCCCAAAGCGCGGCCCAGCGCCTCGTCGAGCGCGATGACGTCCTCGCCATCGTGGGGCCCAGCCGCACCGGAACCACCATGGCCGTCATCGACTACGTCGAGCGCGTCGAAGTGCCGCTGGTCTCTTGCGCCGCCGGCATTGCCATCGTCGAGCCCCCTCGCGACTGGGTCTTCAAGACCCCCCAGACCGACCGCATGGCTGTGCAGAAGATCATCGAGTACCTCCAGCAGCAGAACATCACCCGCGTAGCCTCTCTCTCCGACAACACCCCGTTCGGCAAGGGCGGCCTGCGTGAGATCCAGTCGCTGATGCCCGCCGCGGGCATCGAGGTCGTCGCCACCGAGGAGTACGGCCCCACCGACACCTCCATGACCACCCAGCTCACCAAGATGGGTGGCACGAACGCCGAAGCCGTCATCTGCTGGGGCACTCCCCCGGGCCCGGCCCGCGTCGCCAGCAACATGCAGCAGTTGGGGATGGACATCCCGCTGATCTGCAGCCACGGCGTTGCCAACCAGAGATTCCTTGATCTCGCCGGCGAAGCCGCAAACGGCGTGGTTCTCCCGGCCGGACGGCTCATCGTCCTGGACCAGATCCCCGCAGATCATCCTCAGAGAGCCGTCTTGCAGCAGTATTCGCAGGCCTATCAGGATGAGTTCGACCAGTCCGCCGACACCTTCGGCGGTCATTCCTGGGACGCAATCCAGATCGTCGTTCAGGCGCTGCGCCAGGTCGGACCCGACCGCGCCGCGCTGCGAGACGCCATCGAGCAGACCAATGGCTTCGTGGGCACCGGCGGAGTCTTCAACTTCTCCCCCGAAGACCACAACGGCCTTACAAAAGACGCCTTCGTGATGGTCGAAGTCGTCGATGGCCATTGGACCCTAGTCGAATAGCAGGCCGCAGCATCAAGGAGACGGGCCCGCCTCCGCGCGGGCCCGCTCCTGCTTTACCAAGATGAGCGGCCGCGCCCGCCTGCCGCCGGCGCGGAGTGCGTTTCATGATCCCTACGGGCGACCAGCTTCTTCAATACCTCATCGACGGCCTAACTCTGGGCAGCATCTACGCCATGATCGCCCTGGGCTTCACCCTCATTTACAATGCCACCGGCATTGTCAACTTCGCCCAGGGAGAATTCGTCACGTTCGGCGCCCTCATCACCATCTCGTGCGCCGCCGCCGGCCTCCCGCTTCCCCTCGCCGTCCTCCTTGCCGTGCTTGCCGTCACCCTGCTAGGCGCCGCCCTCGAGTGGGTCGTCTTCAGACCGGCCCGCCGCTCCTCCGTCATCACCCTCATCATCATCACCATCGGCGCTTCTATCTTCCTGCGAGGCGTCGCCATGTGGCTGTGGGGCCCCGACGCCCTCCCCCTCCGCCATTTCTCGGGCCAGCGTCCCATCCTCCTCGGCGCGGCCAGAATCCTCCCCCAACACCTCTGGATCCTCGCCACCGTCCTCACCGTAATGATCGCCCTTTGGCTGCTCGGCGAGAAGACTCAAGTCGGCAAGGCCATGCGCGCCTGCGCCGTGAACCGAGACGCCGCCAAGCTCGTCGGCATCCCCACCGAGCGCATGGTGCGCCTTTCCTTCGCCCTCAGCGGCCTCCTCGGCGGCCTCGCCGGCGCCATCGTCGCCCCCCTCGCCATGGGCAAGTACAACATGGGCATCATGCTCGGCCTCAAGGGATTCTGCGCCGCCATCCTCGGCGGCATGGGCAATCCCCTCGGAGCCGTCCTCGGAGGCCTCCTAGTCGGCCTACTCGAGTCCCTCGGCGCCGGCATCAGCCCCATTGGCTGGTCCGGATTCAAAGATGCCATCGCCTTCAGCGTAATGCTCATCGTCCTCCTGGCAAAGCCCACCGGGATCCTCGGTCGGAGGAGAACATGACCTTCCTCCTTCCCTCTCCCGCCTGCTCGCCGCCCTCCGCGGCCCGCGCACGGGGCCGGGCTGACCTCCGACTGCTTCGGTTGAGCGTCAGCGCACTCCGTTCAAGAGTGAACGCATGAACGTCGACGCCAAACGATATCGCTGGTTTGCCCTGGCGGGAGCCGCCGCGGCGGCCCTGCCCCTGGTGCTGCACGGCGAGTATGCCCTGCACCTCGCGGCCGCCATTGGCATCAACGCCATCGTTGTCCTGGGACTGAACCTACTGATGGGCTATGCCGGCCAGGTCTCCCTCGGGCAGGCCGCCTTCGTGGGCATCGGAGCCTACTCCTCCGCCATCCTCACCACCACCCTCGGCCTTTCTCCATGGCTCGGAATGCTCACCGGCGTCCTCCTGGGGGCCCTCACCGCGGCCATCGTCGGCGTTCCTCTGCTAAGACTGCGAGGCCACTACCTGGCGATGGGCACCCTCGGCTTCGGCATGATCGTCAACATCGTCATGGTGCAGTGGGAGCGCCTCACCCGCGGCACGCTGGGCATTCCCGGCCTTCCCGATCTCTCCATCGCAGGCTTCGCCTTCGATACCGCGCTGCGCATGTACTACCTCGTGGCCGCCTTCGTCCTGCTCGCCCTCATCTTAGCCTCCAACATCATCGACTCCCGCGTCGGCCGCGCCATGCGCGCCGTCCACGGCAGCGAAACCGCCGCCGCCACCTCCGGCGTCGACACCCAGCGCTACAAACTCCACGTCTTCATCCTCTCGGGGGCGCTCGCCGGGCTCGCCGGCAGCCTCTACGCCCACCATGCCGGCTACGTGCACCCCGACAGCTTCGGATTCGCCAACTCCATCCATCTCCTCGTCATGGTCGTCATCGGCGGCATGGCCAGCATCTGGGGGGCGATCTTCGGAGCCGCCGCCGTCACGCTCATGCACGAGCACCTCCGCATGTTCCAGGAATTCAGCAGCATCATCTTCGGCGTCGTGCTCATGGCAATCATGGTCATCCTCCCCGCCGGCCTCTGGCGCGGCACGGCCGACGCCCTCCAGAGGCTGAGCTCGTCGCGTCGCCGTTCGCACACCGAGGGAGCCTAGCGCAAGGCCCATGTCCAACGACATCGTCCTCCATCTCGAAAACGTCACCAAGCGGTTCGGCGGCCTGGTGGCCGTGGACGCGCTCAGCTTCGACGTCACCCGGGGACAGATCAAAGCCCTCATCGGACCCAACGGCGCCGGCAAGACCACCGCCTTCAACCTCATCACCGGCATCTACGACCTCGACGGCGGCGACATCTGGGCCTCCGGACAGCGGGCCACAAAGCTGCCCCCCCACCGCATCGCGGCCCTTGGCGTGGCCAGGACCTTCCAGAACGTCGAGCTCTTCGGAAACATGACCGTGCTCGAAAACGTCATGGTCGGAGCCCACACCAAGACCCGCAGCGGCCTGATCGGCGCCTCCCTGCGACTGCCGGCCATGCAATCCGAAGAATCCTGGCTCGCCGACAGGGCGCACGAGTGTCTCCGCCTCGTCGGCCTTGGCGACCTCCCCCCGGACACCGATTCCCTCTCCCTGCCGTTCGGCCAGCAGCGGCTGCTCGAAGTCGCGCGCGCCCTGGCCTCCGACCCGCAGCTACTGCTCCTCGATGAACCCGCCGCCGGCCTCTCCTCCGCGGAAACCGCCCGCCTCGGCAAGCTCGTCCAGCAGATCCGAGAGCTCGGCATAACCGTCCTGCTCGTCGATCACGACATGGACCTCGTAATGCACATATCCCACGAAGTCGCCGTGCTCGACCACGGCGTGAAGATCGCCGAAGGCACCCCGCGCGACGTACAGCGCGACCCGCGGGTGATAGCCGCCTACCTCGGAGAGGAGACGTGACGTGCTCGTCCTGAAGACCGCCGTCACCTACTACGGCAGCGTGCAGGCCCTCAAGGGCATCTCCCTCCACGTCAACGAGGGCGAAATCGTCGCCCTCATCGGAGCCAACGGGGCCGGCAAGACCACCACCCTGCGCAGCATCTCAGGACTGCTCGTGCCCCGCCGCGGAACCATCACCTTCGGCGGGCGCTCCATCGTCGGCAAAGCCCCCGAAGCCATCGTCCGCGCCGGCGTCAGCCAAGTGCCCGAAGGACGCCAAGTCTTCGGCCCCCTCTCGGTCACCGATAACCTCCTCCTCGGAGCCTATCATTTAAGCTGGCGCGAAAAGCGCACCCGCCTCCACGAAGACTTCGAGCGCATCTACAGTCTCTTCCCGGTGCTCCGCGAGCGCGCCAACCAGGCCGCCGGAACCCTCTCCGGCGGCGAGCAGCAGATGCTGGCCATCGGCCGCGCCCTCATGAGCCGCCCCCGGCTCCTGCTCCTGGACGAGCCCTCCCTCGGCCTCGCCCCCCGCGCCGCCCGCACCATCTTCGAGGCCATCCCCGAGTTCCGAGACCAAGGCCTCACCGTCCTGCTCGTCGAGCAGAACGCACGCGCCGCCCTCCAGATAGCCGATCGCGCCTACGTCCTCGAAACCGGCAGCGTCGTCATGGAGGGCTCCACGCAAGAGCTTCTCAACCAGCGCGAAGTCCAGCGCGCCTATCTCGGCCGCGGCTACCGCCAAGTCTGGGAAGAAGGGTAACGGAGGTGTCCCATGCCTATCTGGAACCCGCGTATTGAAACTGCGCCTCGGGCCGACATCGAGCAGCTTCAGCTCGAGCGACTTCAGGCCATCGTCAACCGAATCTGGGAGAGAGTCCCCTTCTACCGTCGCCGCTTCGAGGAGCTCGGCTTCATGCCCGAGCACCTCCGCTCCCTCGACGATCTCCGCCTCCTCCCCTTCACCCTCAAGGAAGACCTCCGCCGCGGCTATCCCTACGATCTCTTCGCCGTCCCCCTCCGCGAAGTCGTCCGCGTCCACGCCTCCTCCGGCACCACCGGGCCGCCCACCGTCGTCGGCTACACCAAGAACGACGTGCGCCATTGGCGCGAGCTCGTCGCCCGCGTCCTCTCCGCCGGCGGCATAACCAAAGACGACGTCATTCAGATCTCCTTCAGCTACGGCCTCCTCACCACCGCCTTCGGCCTCCACCAAGGGGCCGAAGAGATAGGCGCCTCCGTCATCCCCGTCTCCGCGGGCGCCGTCGAGCGCCAGATCGAGATCATGCAGGACTTCCGCACCACCGCCCTCGCCGGGACCCCCTCCCACGCCCTCCAGATCGCCGAGGCCCTCGAAGAGGCGAGAGTCCCCCGCAGCAGCCTCCACCTGCGCTGGGGAATGTTGGGCTCCGAGCCCTGGACCGAAGAGGTGCGCGCCAAAATAGAGAGTCGTCTTGGAATATCAGCCACCGATAACTATGGTATCTCAGAGGTGATGGGCCCTGGAGTCTCGGGCGAGTGCGAGGAGCAGAAGGACGGTCTCCATATCAACGAAGATCACTTCCTGTGCGAGATCGTCGATCCCGGGTCGGGCGAAGTGCTCCCGCCCGGAGAAACAGGGGAGCTCACAATCACCACCCTCACGAAAGAAGCGCTGCCCATTCTCCGCTATCGCACCGGCGATCTCACCTCCCTCAACCCCAGGCCCTGCCCTTGTGGGCGCACCCTCGCACGCATGGCCCGGCTCTTCCGCAGAACCGACGATATGATTATCGTCGGCGGAGTAAAGGTATTTCCCTCTCAGATAGAAGCCGTATTAGCCGAAATTGAAGGTGTGGAACCCCAATACGAGGTGATCGTCGATCGCTCCGGACCTGTCGACAAGCTGGAGGTGCGAGTCGAAGTCTCCACCCATCTCCTCACCGGAGACGTCGGTCACCTGCTGCGCACCCAAAACCTGCTCGCCCAGAAGCTTCAGAAAGCCCTTGGCGTTACAACGGAAGTGCGTATGGTGGAACCTAAGAGCACCACCGGCGCTTCCGACGACAGCTAAAAACCTGCCCGGAAGCTCGGCAGAAGGGGGGTGTTTCGGCAAGTTAGAGCGAACAAGTCGGTCTAAAGCAGGACATGGCCGAGTACGGCCGTGAGAGCCCCTATCGAGGAGGTATTGGCAGAGGCTTATGAGGACCCACTTACTCATCTGTCTGATGGTCGCATCCTTTGTCCTCGGTGCCGTCGCCGTGGCGACTGCAGACGAGGCCCAGGGACCGCCGGCGGTCGAGGTGCACGGCTGGCTGCTCACTCGTTACTACTTCGATCAAACCGTGAACGCAACTCGGGACAGTTCCGGCCTGATCACCAACGAGAATGAGGATAGCTGGCTGGAGTGGGAGCGCATGTCGCTCTACGCAACCGCCCGCATGGCGAACGGAAAGACGGCTTACACGGAAATCTACATCCATCCGTGGCTGCCCAACAGCCATCCGTCCTTCCTCTACCTGGAGAGCATGTATCTCGACGTTCCCGCCGGCCCGGATGCTTTCTTCCGCATCGGCAAGGGCCGCAACCTCACCTTCGGGATCGTCCCGTCTTACGGAAACCGTAAGACCTCGAACTACAGCCCGCTGGCCGAGACCTTCACCATGGACCGCGCGCTCGGCATTCAGTACGTGCAGTCCCGCGGTGACGACAGCCTCGCCTTCGGCATCTTCAATGCCCAGCGACCCGGCAACCGTCCCACCGGCATGGCCGCCGACGGTCAGCTCGACACCGGCGCCCTTATGGCGACGACCGCCCCGCACCTGACCGATCGCGACAGCCCGGCCAATCGCTCCGGACAGCTCGAGGTCAGCGCTCGCATCGGCCGCCAGATGGACGACATCAACGTCGGCATCTCCGGTCGCGCGGGCGCCATGGACAACACGGATTCCGCCTATCTCGCCTCCGTGTTCCCCACCTACACCGGGAATCAGACCCGTATCCGTTACGGCCTAGATGCCAGTTTCCGCTCCGTGCCGTTTACCGGAACCCTCCAGTACTACGCCGGCACCACCGGCGGCATCCGCCACGGCGGCTGGGAGATCCTCCTGGGCGCCGAGCCATCCGCCCAGTGCACCGGCATCTGGCGCGACATGAGCAGCGTCTGCAAGGGCCTCTACGTTCGCTACGGGCAGTACGAGATCGACGTTCCGGAGACCCTCAACACCATGACCTGGGACACCGAGCAGCTGGCCGTCTCCTACGTCCTTCCGCTCCAGTGCAGCCTCCTCGGGAACTACCCGAAGTGGCTCCAGTTCGAGTACGAGCGGAACACGCAGGACGCGCCCATCATTGGCTCCGTCCAGGCCGACGAGATTCCCAACGACACCTTCTTCGTCGAGCTCTTCAGCGCGTTCTAACCCCAGAGCTCAAAGGCCGTCGCGGCTGAGCAAGTACCCTCAGTCGACCGACCGCGAAAAGAAAAGCCGGAGCGGC
>CAZWRO010000055.1:0-11258 GCA_964635365.1 uncultured bacterium
CAACCACACCCCCAGCAGCGGAGAGCACAGCGCGAGCAATAGGTTGTACAAAACCAGCCGTGCGGCCAAGGCCCACCGAGGGCCCCGAGGAACATACTCGCTTCTCCCCCCAGCGCGCGGCCTGCTCATGACGCGGCCGAACCCTCCCCGCCCCCCACGTGAAGCTGGGCCTCGTACAGACGCCGGTAGATACCCCCGCGCTGCAGCAGCTCGCCGTGCGTTCCATCCTCAGCCAGCCGGCCCTCGGACAGCACCAGGATTCGATCCGCCCTCTGAATCGTGGACAGCCGATGAGCGATCACCAACGTAGTCCGGCCCTGCATCAGCTTCTCCAGCGCGCTCTGCACCAACGACTCCGACTCCGCGTCCAGCGCGCTCGTCGCCTCGTCCAGAATCAGCACCCGCGGGTCCCGCAACAGCGTCCGCGCGATGGCGACCCGCTGCCGCTGCCCCCCGGACAGCTTTGTCGCCCGCTCCCCCACAGGAGTGTCATATCCCTTCGCCAGCGTCCGGATGAACTCGTCCGCGTTCGCCGCCGCCGCCGCCGCGCGCACCTCCTCCAGCGAGGCCTCCGGTTGACCGTAGGCGATGTTGTCGCGAATCGACCCGCTGAACAGGATCGGCTCCTGAGGCACGATCCCGATCTGCGACCGCAGCGACTGGAGCCGAACCGAGCTGATGTCCACCCCGTCTATCTCGATCCGCCCCGAAGTGGGATCGTAGAAGCGCGGGATCAGGTTCATCAAGCTCGTCTTCCCCGCCCCGCTCGCCCCCACCAAGGCGACCACCCGCCCCGGCGCGATGTCCACCGTGATACCTCGCAGCACCTCCTCGCCATCCGCGTAGCGGAACTCCACGCCATAGAAGGAGATTCTCCCCTCCACCCGCGGCAGCACGGGGGCCTCCGCGCGCTCCGGCACCTCCTCGTGCACGTCGAGCACCTCGAAAATCCGGTCCCCGGCCGCCGCCGCCTGTTGCCCCGACAGCCAGATCTTCCCCAGCAGCCCCAACTTGCTCCCCAGCTTCTGCCCGGCGTAGGCGAAGGCCAGCAGCGTCGGTATCTTCAGCGGTCCCACAATCGCCAGATACCCGGCAAAGCAGATCAGCACCACCATGCCCACCGCGCTGATGAACTCCACCAGAGGCAGCAGCACCGAAATCACCACCGCCGCCCTCATGTTCGCGCGGTAGTTGCCGTCGTTGATCTCGCCGAAGCTGGCCGCCTCCCGTTCCTCCATCCCGAACAGCTGGACCGTCTCGACCCCGCTGATGCGCTCCTGCAAGAACGCGTTCAGCTCCCCCAGCTTCTCCTGCACCGCGCGCGCCAGACGCCGCAGCCGCTCTCCCGAGTGGGCGATCACCAACGAAACTCCGGGCACGCAGGCCAGCGCCACCAGCGTCAGGCGCCATTCCAGCGAAGCCATCAGCGCAATCGCCACCACGATCGTCACCGGCGACCGCGCCGCCTCCACCAAATCCACTCCCAGAGTCCGCTGGAGCACGATCACATCGTTGCTGACGCGAGACAGCAGATCGCCCGTCTCCCGAGAGCGATGAAAGGTCAGCGACTGCCGCATCAGATGATCGTACAGCCGGCGGCGCAGCTCCCGAATGAGGCCCTGCGCGAAGAGCTGGGAAAGGTAATTCCGGCCGAACCCGAACAGGCATTTCACCAGCCAGGCGGCCAGTATCATCCCCCCGAACAACAGCAAGCTCTGCACCTGAGCCTGCGGCGTCTCCGCCCGCACCCAATCCAGACCTTGAATCCAGTCCGCCGGCACCTGCTGGCCCAAGGCGGCCGGCGACGGCGCAATAGAGAGGAACATCAGGGCCAGCAACACCGGGATCAGCCCGGTATCGACAACCGACTCGCCGATAATGCACACCAGCGCGCCGACGGCCGACCAGGGCCTTCCGCGCCCTTCAGAGAGCAGTCTGCGCAGCACGACCAGCGCCCGCGCTCGCTCCCTCCCACTGTCAGCCCCGTGCTTCACCTGGCTCCTCTTCACCTTCTATCAGCCCCAACACCAACTCCGCCGTGCGCGCTGACGCTCCCGGCGGGCCCAGCGCCGCGGCCACCAGCTCCAGCTCCCGCTTCACGCGCGCCCGCTCCGGATCGTCCGCCAGCAGCCTCCCCACCCTCGCCGCGATCCCCGCCGGGCTGGCCGCCGATCCCAGCAGCTCCCGCACTATCTCCCGGCCCGCGATGATATTCGGCATCGCCGCAAACCGTTGCCCGCCGATCAGGCCTCGAATCAAACGATACTGCAGCGTCGTCAGGCGGCTCGCCCGGTAGGCCACCACCATGGGAATCCCGAGGCAAGCGAACTCCAGAGTCGCCGTTCCCGAGCACACCGCCGCCGCCTGCGCCAGCTGCAGCGCGTCATAGTCCATCCCCGCAAGCAGCACGGCCTTCACCCCCGCCGCCTCCAGCCCCTCTCTCACCTCCTCCGGATTCACCGTCGGAGCCACCGGCGCCAGGAACTGCAGGCCGTCGAACTCTTCCCTCAGCCGCGCCGCCGCCTCTGCCAGCGCGGGAAACAGGTATCGCATCTCTTGGCCCCGGCTCCCCGGGGCCAACGCCACCACCGCCCGCCCCCGATCGACTCCATACCGTCGCGCGGCTTCCTCCGCAGCCAGCTTGGGCCGCGCCGCCTCCACCACGGGATGCCCCACCCATTCCACTTGTGCCTTGCCGCCCGCCAGCAGATCTCTCGACCAGGGGAATGGCGTCGCGATGGCGTCCACCACCTCTCGCACCCTAAGGCTCCGCGCCTTTCGCGACCAAGAGCCCGGTGGAAGGTAATACAGGGTCGGAATCCCCATCTTCTGCGCCGACTCCGCCAGCGGCATGTTGAAGCTGCCGCAGTCGATGAGCACCAGCGCCGACGGTCGGTCTACACTCAGGTGCGCGCGGGTGGCTCCCAGCACTCGCCACACTCGGGCCACCTTCGAAGCCGCCTCGAACACCCCAATCGCACCCCAGTCCGAGCTGTCCTCGAACAGCTCCACCCCGGCCGCGGCCATCCGCCGTCCGCCGATCCCCCGCAGCCGAAGTTCAGGCCGACGCCGCCTCAGCTCCTCCGCCAGTCGCGCCCCGGCCCAGTCGCCGGAGGCCTCCCCGGCCACCACAAACACCGAAGCAGACTCGCCCCCGACCGCCTCGCCTTCCACTGCTTCCCTAGCTGTCAGCAGCTCCCTCGCCGCCATATCTAGTTAGCGATGTCTTGCTGACGCCCCAGCCTCCCCCCGCGCATCCGCTGCAAGAACTCGACCAGATAGGCGACCTCCGGGACATGCCCCAGCTCCTCGGTCACCTGTTCCAGCGCGCGCGGAAGCTCTATCCCGGAACGATAGATCACGCGGAAGGCCTGTTGAATCGCGCGCCGCGCCTCCGCCTCCAGGCCCGCTCGCCGCAGGCCGATCTGGTTGGGCCCGATCACCCGCGCCGGCTTGCCATCGACCAGGCTGAACGGCGGCACGTCCTGGCTCAGCTTCGAGTACCCGCTCACCATCGCCAGCTTGCCCACCCGCACTCGCTGGTGCGATCCCACCATGCCGCCGATGATCACGTCGTCCTCTATCACGACGTGTCCGCTCATCCCGGACAGGGTGGAGAGCATGACGTGGTTCCCCACCTGGCAGTTATGGCCCAGGTGCGTCTGGCACATCAGCATGTTGTCATTGCCGACCAGAGTGACGTTCCCCTCACCGGCCGCGCGGTGGATCGTCACATACTCCCTCACTTCATTGCGGTCACCGAGGATCACCCGCGTCGGCTCGTTGTGATACGTGCTGTCCTGCGGCGGGCCTCCAATGGCGGCGCCGAAGTACACCCGGCAGTCGCGGCCCACGGTAGTGTGTTCCAGCAGCACGTGGGCGTCGACCTCCGTGCCCGGCCCGACAATCGTGCCGTGGCGGATGACCGAGAAGGGGCCGACTCTCACATCGTCGGCCAGCTCGCAGTCATGCTCCACGATGGCCGTCGCATGAACCGCGGCCACCTTAGCTCTCCTTCGCCTGCCTGTCGTCTAACGTCGGGGCCTCGTCCGGCCGCAGCGCGAACAAGTATTCCCCCTCCGCCACCACCTGGCCCTCCACCTTGCCCACCACCGACACCCGGCCGATGTCCCCCTTCGTCTTCAGAATCGTCACCTCGGTCACCAGCTGATCCCCGGGCATAACCGGCCGGCGAAACCGCATCTTATCTATCCCCGCGAAGAACGCCAACTTCCCCTCGTTACCAGTCGTCGCCAACAGCAGAATCCCCCCCACCTGCGCCATCGCCTCCACGATTAGCACCCCGGGCATGATCGGATTACCCGGGAAATGCCCGTTGAAGAAGTCTTCGTTGATAGTGACGTTCTTCAAGCCCACGGCCCGCTTTCCCGGCTCAAGCTCCAGCACCCGATCCACCAGCAAGAATGGATAGCGGTGAGGAAGTACCTGCTGAATCTCATTCACGTCCATCATTCCGATCTCTCCTCGCCTCTGACTGTTGGGCCCGCCTCCGCCAACGACGCGGCCCGAATCTTCCGAGCCAGCTCCACGTTCGTGCGGTGGCTGGGACGAATCGCCGTCACCTGCGCCTCCAGCCGCCATCCGCACAACGCCAGGTCGCCCACCAGGTCAAGCGCCTTGTGTCTGACCACCTCGTCCGGAAACCGCAGCGGCCCGGAGTATCCCTCCGCTCCCACCCAAAACGCATTCTCCGCTCCCCCGCCCTTCGCCAGCCCGGCCGCCCGCAGCGCCTCCAGCTCCTCCCTGCGGGCGAACGTACGCGCCGGCGCCAGCTCCGCCTCGAACGACTCCTCCGTAAGCGACAGCGCCAGCGTCT
This sequence comes from uncultured bacterium, assembly GCA_964635365.1. Classification (GTDB taxonomy): domain Bacteria; phylum Armatimonadota; class Hebobacteria; order Hebobacterales; family Hebobacteraceae; genus CAZWRO01. Next base: position 4,838 of record CAZWRO010000055.1, read on the forward strand.
GCCGGCCCACCACGGTGTCGTCGAACTCCACGCCCACCGCCAGCCACAGCCCCCGCGCGGGCGCCGCCACCGACCACGCCGCGCCCTCTCCCGCCCACACCGCCGCCCGCAGCGAAATCTCTCTCCGTGGGGCTCCCAGCGGATTTAGGCCCGCTTCTCTCACCAAGCTCACCCATTCGAGGGCGCTCCCATCACAAGCCGGCACCTCCGGCCCGTCCACCTCGACCCTCGCGTTGTCCACCCCCAAGGCATAAAGCGTGCCGAGCAAGTGTTCCACGCCCAGGACGCGCGCCTCCCCCCGCCCCAGCGCCGTGCAGCGCTCGGCGTCAACCACATTCTCGACCGTCGCCGGGACCTCCACGCCGGACCCACACACGAAAATAATGCCCGCGTCTAACTCCGCGGGCAACAAGGTCAGGGCGCAATCCGCCCCGGTGTGCAGTCCGACACCTTTCTTGATCACCGGCCGAGCGACGGTCGTCTGCTCTGCTCGCGTCCTCATCTCCGGTAAACCTGCGCCGCATTATAACATGGCCCCCAGGCCGTGTAAAGGAAGTGCCTCTCAGCCCTGCTAGCCCACTCCTCCTGCGGCCGCCCCCTCGCACAGGAGCGGCGGGGTCGCGAGGCGAATCTCCTTTCCGATCATGATCCGGCGCGCGCTCACAGTTGCGGTGGCGATTCTCGCCCTGGTGCCCCTCGCCCAAGGCGGCGCCCTTGCCTTCCCCGATGCTCGACTCACCAGCATCTCAGCCGAAGGCATGGATCTCCACGAGGGCGACCGCGTGCCCCTCACGATAGAGGTGCGCAACAGCGGCGACGCGCCGCTTCCCCCCGTCCCCGTTTCCCTCAGCATCGACGAAGTAGCCTACTCCGAGTGGCGGACGCCTGGCGAGCTCGCCCCCCACGAGAGCGCCACCTGGGAACTCACTTGGGTGGCCACGCGAGGCGGCCATCTGCTCTCCGCCACCGTCGACCCCCTCAACGACGTCGTCGAGTCGGACGAAACCAACAACTCCACCTTCATCAACGTCGGCGCGGCCGAGCGCGAGCGTTCCCTTCGCTTGTCGGTTCCTGCCGTCGGGGTCCTCGCCTTTCTGGTTGGCGCCGGGGCCGCCGTTCTGCTTCGCCGCCGCCGGCCGCGCCCCAAAACGCGCCCGCGTTCGAGACCCTCCTAGACTACCACCCTCTCTGGCCGCTCCGCGTCTCCTCCCCGCTCACCCATACCCGCGGCCAGCGAGTCAGCCCGCGGCTAGCAAGTCACATGGAGAGCAGCCACAACCCTTCGGCTGTCGACAAGTTCATTGAAGGTCCGGCAGGCCGTGCGAGTATCGAACGCAAGCAGTTCGATCCCTTCCTTCTGCGTATGCGCAACCACGGCCCGAGAGATCGCCAGCAGTTCCTGCGTCCCCGTCCCCACTATCAGCACCTCCGGCTTCGGCTCCAGAGCCGCTTCCAGGTCCCCAAGCGCCAGTACGTGCTCCTCCTTCCGTCGCCAGTCGGGAACCACCCTATCGGAAAACACGATTACGTCTTCGGTATAGCTCTCACCTTCAATCACGATCACCCCGAACCGATGGCCATCAATTACCATGACTCCTCCGCTCCGAGCTATTGAACGAGGGTCTCCTGGGTACTCTAAGTTGACTGCAACGCGGCCGCACCAGCGAGCGGCCGCAACTGACGTTCCGGTCATTCCGACGCTCGCCCTGCCGGCTCCACCCGGCCTTTGCGTAGGAAGACCGCCCTGTGTGTCGAAGGCGCTACAACACAACTTCCTTTCTCAGGAGAGCAGCATGGCAGAAACCACAGAGATCCTCGCAAGCCTCGTAGAAAGGTTTCGGCCCGAAGCCGCGCAAGGGCTCCGCGCCGTTTACCAGCTCAACCTCACCGGCGAAGGCGGCGGGGACTGGCACATCACCGTCGCCGACCAGAAGTGCTCGCTCTCCTCCGGCGTCGCTCCCGAGTCCGACATCGGCATCACCATGCAGGCCCAAGACTGGAAAGAACTCGTGGCCGGCCGGCTCAACGCCTTTGACGCCTTCCTTCAGGGGAAGGTCCAGATCGACGGCGACGTATCCCTCGCCGCTCAGATCCAGGCCCTGTTTGGCCTGTAGCGGCCGCCGAGCCCAGGCCGTCACGACCCTCGCGCGTCCCCTCCTCGCCCCCCAGGCCTCGTCGCCGTCAACCAGCTCGTCGATTCGAACGCCGCCCCGGCCGGGCCTTCGGCCAGAGGGAAGCGCCCTCAGCTACGGAGGGCGCCCCAGTAATTCGCCATAGGTTGTCTGCTACGCCTGCTAGAAGCTGTTTCATAACCTCCCCTCGAGGTTGTGAAACAGCATAGCAACGGCAGCAGGCTTTGGCAGGCGCATTTCAGGCCGGCATAGGGGCCCTCCAGCCAGCCAATCTAGGGTTATGAAATGCGCTCTAGTGACCCGGAGGCGGAGTCGGCCCCATTGCATCGGCCGCCTCCCGCCCCGGCGCAGCCGCCTTCTCGCCCGAGCGCATCTCTTTGCGCGCCCTCCCGTAAAGCGCGGCTTCAATCACCCCATCCATGTTCTCGACGAACTTGAACTTTAAATCGCGCTGCACGTTGGGCGGGATCTCCTCCAGATCCCGCTTGTTATCCGCGGGCAGGATCACCGTCTTGATGCCGGCCCGATGCGCGGCCAGCACCTTCTCCTTCACCCCACCAACCGGCAGCACTTTCCCTCGCAGAGTAATCTCTCCCGTCATCGCCACGTTCCGGTGCACCGGTCGGCGGCTCAGCGCCGAGATCAGTGCCGCGCCCATCGTGATGCCCGCCGACGGGCCGTCCTTCGGTATCTGGCCCGCCGGCACGTGGATGTGCACGTCCGTGCTGCGGTAGAAGTGCTCGTCGATGCCCAGCTCCGTCGCCCGAGATCGCGCATAGCTCAGCGCGGCCTTCCCCGACTCCTGCATCACGTCGCCCAAATGGCCCGTGAGCGTCAGGTTGCCTCGGCCCTTCATCAACGTCACTTCGATGGAGAGGATGTCGCCGCCGAACGCGGTCCAGCCCAGCCCGGTCGCCACCGCCACCTCGTCTTCCTTCTCGGCAATGCCGAATCGGAAGCGCGGCTGCCCCAGGTAGTTCCGCACCGACTTCACCGTCACCCGGGCCCCCTTGATCTTCTCTTGCGCCACCGACTTCGCAACCTTCCGACAGATCGACGCGATCTCGCGTTCCAGATTGCGCACCCCGGCCTCCCGCGTGTGCTCGCGGATCACGCTGCGCAGGCCGGCCTCCGTGAAGCGAAGCTGCTTCGTTCCCAGCCCGTGGTTCTTCAACTGCTTGGGCACCAGGAACAACTGCGCAATCTTTAACTTCTCATCCTCGATATAGCCCGGGAACTCGATCATCTCCATCCGGTCCCGCAGCGCCGGCGGAATCGGGTCGATCAGGTTGCCCGTCGTGATGAACATCACCTCCGACAGGTCCAGCGGCACCTCCAGATAGTGATCGCTGAAGGCATTGTTCTGCTCTGGGTCGAGCACCTCCAGCAGCGCCGAGGCCGGGTCGCCCCGGAAGTCCACCCCAATCTTGTCCACCTCGTCCATCATAAACACCGGGTTGCGCGTGCCCGCCGTCTTCAGGTTCTGCACGATCCGCCCGGGTAGCGCGCCCACATACGTGCGCCGATGCCCCCGGATCTCGCCCTCGTCCCGAACCCCGCCCAGCGAAATGCGCACGAACTTCCGCCCCATCGCGCGCGCGATCGAACGCCCAATCGAAGTCTTCCCCACGCCCGGCGGCCCGATGAAGCACAGGATCGGGCCCTTCACATCCTTCGCCAGCTTGCGGACGGCCAGGAACTCCAGCACGCGCTCCTTGACCTTCTTCAAACCATAGTGGTCCTCATCGAGAATGCGCTCGGCCGCCGAAATGTTGAGCTTGTCCTCGCTGCGGACAGCCCACGGCATGGCAATCAGCCAGTCCAGATAAGTGCGCACGACCACGACTTCCGGCGAAGCCGCGGGCATCCGCTCCAGGCGGTCCACCTCCTTGAGCGCCCGCTCCTCCACCTCCTCCGGCATCTTCGCCGCCTTGATGACGGCCCGCAGTTCCTCGATCTCACCCGGGCGGTCCTCCCGCTCGCCCAGCTCCTCCTGGATCGCCTTCATCTTCTCTCGGAGATAAAACTCTTTCTGCGACTCCTCCAGCTCCTTCTTCACGCGGGAGCTGATCTTGCGCTCCACCTCCAAGATCTCTATCTCTCGACTCAGAACACCGGCCAGCACCTCCAAGCGTTCCCGCTGGCTGGCCGCCTCCAGAATCCGCTGCTTAACCTCCACCGGCACCTGCGCGTAATAGGCCACCAGATCGGCCAGCCGGCCCGGGTCGGCCAGCCGCTTCGCCGATTCCAGCGCCTCCCCCGGAAGATTCTTCCCGAGGCTGATCAATCGCTCGAACTGGGAGACCACGTTTCGCACCAAAGCCTCGGTCTCCACTCCCTTGTCCGCGATCTCCGCCACCGGCTCGATTCGGGCCCTCAAATACGGTTCGCTGTGGACATACTCGGTGATGCGGACGCGCCTCGCGCCTTCGATCATCACCCGGATCGTCCCGTCGGGCAGGCGCAGCGTCTGCACCACCTCGCCCAGAGTGCCTACCGTGTACATATCCTCCGCGCCCGGATCGTCCACATCCGCGTTCCGCTGCGCCACCAACGCAATCTGCTGGCTCTCCTTGGTCGCGTGCTGAATCGCCTCCACCGACCGCGGTCGCCCTATGAAGAGCGGCACCACAAGGTAGGGGTAGATAACGGTGCCGCGCGTCGGCAGCACCGGTACTTCCTCGGGGATTGCGTCCGGCTTCGCTTCCATCTCCTCAGGAGAGAGGAGCTTGGTTTCCTTGAGCTCAGCCAAAGCCGCCTCCTTACCTGACCTGCTCAGTTACTAGAGCCCATCTCGAAACCCTAGATCGGCTGGCCGGCCCCTATGTTGGCCCGAAATGCGCCTGACAAAGCCTGCCGTCCGCTGTGCTGTTTCACAGCCTCAAGTGAAACAGCTCATAGACTACCCGGCGCGACGCTCCTGGGCCTCCGCCGCGGGAGCCGCCTCCGGTTCCTCCGGTACCTCCGGCTCCTCCGGATTCTCAATCGCGCCTGTCAGCCTCGCCGGCTGCTGTCGGCGCACCGCCTCCGCTGTCACCAGGCACTTGGACGTGCCCCCGCGGGACGGTATCTCGTACATGATGTCCAGCATCACTTCCTCGATGATCGTGCGCAGCGCCCGCGCGCCGGTCCCGCGATCCAGTGACTGCTCCACAATCGCCTCCAGCGCGTCGCTCGAAAACTCCAACTCTACGCCGTCCCATTCCAGATACTTTCGATACTGGTTAACCAGCGCATTCTTCGGCTCCACCAGAATCCTCAGCAGAGCCTCCTTGTCGAGCGCCTCCAGCGTCGCCACCACGGGCAGCCGCCCGATGAACTCCGGTATGAATCCAAACTTGAGCAGATCCTCCGGCAGCACCTTCCGCAACACCTCTCCCAGCGGCATCTCCCGCCGCTCCCGCGCGCCGGCCTTCAGCCCAAATGGTCGATCGTCACTAATCCGGTGCCGGATGATATCCTGCAGCCCCTCGAACGTCCCCCCGCAGATGAACAGGATATCCGCCGAATCCATCTGGATATACTCCTGCTCCGGGTGCTTCCGGCCGCCCTGAGGGGGTATGTTCGCGATCGTGCCCTCCAGAATCTTGAGCAGCGCCTGCTGCACGCCTTCCCCGCTCACATCTCTCGTGATGGATCGGTTCTCGCTTTTCCGGGCGATCTTGTCGATCTCGTCGATGTACACGATCCCCCGCTGCGCCCGCTCCACATTCCCGTCCGCCGCCTGATACAGCTTGAGCAGGATGTTCTCCACATCCTCGCCCACATACCCGGCTTCGGTCAGCGTCGTCGCGTCCGTAATGCAGAAGGGAACATCCAGAATGTTCGCCAGGGTCTGCGCAAGCAGCGTCTTCCCGCTGCCCGTCGGACCCATCAACAGGATGTTGCTCTTCTGAAGCTCAACTGTGTCTTCGTCATCCTGCTTCTGCATCTGGATACGTTTGTAGTGATTGTAAACCGCAACCGAGAGCACCCGCCGAGCATACTCCTGCCCGATGACATAGTCGCTCAGCGCCTCGTAGATCTCCTTCGGCGTGGGAATCGCAAACTGGAACAGCGGCTCGCTGTCCACGGCCGTAGGGCGTTGCTCTTCCTGCAGCAGCTCGTGACAGAGCGCCGTGCAGTCGCCGCAGATGAAAACGCCGTCGCCCGCGATCAGGCGGCCCCCCACCTCGCCCTGTAATTTCCCGCAGAAGGAGCACTGGGGCTCCGGCCTCCGTGTTCGCATCACCCGAACCTCCCAGAGTTCGCCCGCGGCGAACTCCTATTTCTTCTCTTCCGATTCCTTC
>CAZWRO010000056.1:0-5237 GCA_964635365.1 uncultured bacterium
CGCCCCGCGCGCCGAGCGAATCACTCCCCTAGAGCGTTTCTTGCCTCACCGTTACGACGGTAGGGCAAGAAACGGGCCGGAAAGACACCGTAGAGTGCCCCTGTGGACAACTACGAGATAACCATAACGCAAGAGACTCTATAGTTCCGGTATCCAATGGAGGTATCCTCGTGATCAAGAGCATGGATCATGTCGCGGTCGTGACAAGCGATGTCGAGCGGGCCGCAAAGTTCTACACCGAGCTCCTCGGGTTCCACGAGACAGCCCGCCTGGAGACCACCCACAGCGGCACCATCATCTTCGTCGGCCTCGGCGGCACGCAGGTCGAGCTGTTCGGGAACGGGAAGCCCAAGGACCCCAACGAACCCCCCTTCGGCACCGACCAGGTCGGCTACAAGCACATCACCCTCCTGGTGGACAGCGTCGACGATGAATACGCCCGCCTGAAAGCCCTCGGCGTCGAGTTCTTCATGGACCCCACGCAGGCCGAGTCCGGCCTCCGGCTCGCCTTCTTCAAAGACCCCGACGGAAACGCCATCGAGCTGATGCAGCGCCCCGAATAACGCGGACAGGAGCCGAGCAGATGAAGGTAGTTCGATTCCGCACCGAGGGATACCAGGCCGTCGGCCTGCTGGAGCGCAAGGCCGTGCTGGACTTCACCCGCGCCTTCACGCTCTACTGCGTCGCCCACGACCTGCCCACCCCTTCCGCCGTTCACTCTATCCTGCACCTGCTTCAGGCCGGGCTGTTCACGGTCGAGACCTTCGCCGAGGTTCGGGGCTTCATAGAGAAGCACGGCCTCGCGCGGGAGCTCACCGTCAAGCAGGCCGAACTGCTCTCCCCCCTCCCGCGACCCCCGCGCATCATCGCCCTCGGCCGCAACTACGCCGCCCATGCCTCCGAGACCGGCCACCAGCCTCCCAAGGAGCCCATCTTCTTCGCCAAGGCCTCCACCGCGGTGATCGGCCCCAACGAGCCCGTGATCTACCCCCGCGGCCTCGGCCGCATCGACCACGAGGTCGAGCTCGCAGTCATCATCGGCAAGGCCGGCCGCCGCATCTCCCGCCGCAAGGCGGCCGAGCATATCGCCGGCTACACCATACTCAACGACGTCACCGCCCGCGACGTGCAGTCCCGCGCCTTCGCCCAGGCCGGCCCCTGGTTCATGAGCAAGAGCCTCGACACCTTCGCCCCCATGGGGCCCTGCATCACCCTGCCCGACGAAATCCAGGAGCCCTGCGAGCTCGCCCTCTCCCTGCGCGTAAACGGCAAGCTGCGCCAGAGCAGCAACACGCGCAACCTCATCTTCGACGTGCCCGAGCTGATCCACCGCCTCACCCGGCACCTCACCATCGAACCGGGAGACGTCATCGCCACCGGCACCCCGGACGGCATCTCCCCCCTCAAGCCGGGCGATCTCATGGAAGCGCGCATCGAGCGCATCGGCGTCCTGCGCAATCCAGTCGCGCTCAAAGGATAGCCGTGTCCGCCCCGGTCCTCGCCCTCGACATCGGCGGCACCAAGCTTGCCGCGGGGATCGTCTCCCCCGCCGGAGACCTGCTGGCCTCGCGGGTGGACGACACCCACCCCGCGTGGTCTCCGGCCGAGGTCATCGAGCAGCTCTTCGAGCTCTCCGAGGCCGCCCTCGCGGAAGCTGCTCAAGAGTGGCGCGACCTCCCGGCGGTGGGCCTCAGCTTCGGCGGGCCCGTCGACTTCCCGGACCGCCGCACGCTCACCTGTCACCACCTGCATGGATGGGAAGGCCTCCCCCTGGCTGAGCTGGTCGAGGAGCGCGCCGGCCTCCCCGTCGTGATGGACAACGACGCCAACGCCGCCGCCCTCGGCGAAGCCGTCTTCGGCGCCGCGCGCGGCTTCGACCATGTCCTGTACCTCACCGTCAGCACCGGCATCGGGGCAGGCCTCCTCCTCAACGGACACCTCCACAGGGGCGCCAACAGCCTCGCCGGCGAGATCGGCCACACCCTAGTCCTCCCCGACGGTCCCGCCTGCACCTGTGGCCGCAATGGCTGCCTCGAAGCCGTCGCCTCCGGCCCGGCCATCGCCCGCCAGGCGAAGGCCGCACTGGACCAAGGCGAAGCCTCCCTCCTCCAATCCATACCGCGCGATCAGCTCACGGCCAAACAGGTCGCGGAGAACGCCCACGCCGACCCTCTCTCGGCGCGGATCATGGCCCGCGCCGGCGAATACCTCGGGGTGGCGATAGCCGCCGCCGTTAACCTCGTGAACCCCGACATAGTGGTCATCGGCGGCGGCGTCTCCCAGGCCGGAGAGACTCTCCTCCAGCCCCTGCGCGACTCGGTGGCGCGCCGCGCCGTGCCCGAATCGGTGCGAGACCTTCGCATCGTCGCCGGTGCCCTGGGGGCGGACAGCGCCCTCCTCGGCGCGGCCGCGCTGGCGCTCCGGCGAGGGCCAGGCCGCGAGGGAACGACATGACGCAATCGGACATCGACGACGTCCTCTTCGGCGCGGACCCCACTCCGGGCCTCGTCGCCGTGGAGGCCGACGGCGACCAGGTCACTGTCTATCGACGCACACCGGAGGGTGTCACGGTCGAGCGCGCCGACTTCCTCCCCTGGCTGGTCTGCGAGCAGCAGCTCGACCTCCCCGGCGCCGAGTGGACGCCTCTGGTCGGCCCCGGATACGCCTTCCTCGCCCACTTCCCGCGCTGGCCCGACTTCCTCGACGGCCGCCAGCGCCTCGTCGACGGCGGCATCGATCACCTCGCCTACAACGACCGACTCCGCCAGTACCTCATGCAGAGCGGCCGCACCCTCTTCAAGGGCCTTACCTTCGACGACCTCCACCGCCTCCAGCTCGACATCGAAACCGTCGGCCTCTCGCCCGAGGCCGACGACGCGCGCATCCTCCTGGTCGCCCTCTCCGACAACCGCGGCTGGAGCGCGGTCCTCGAAGGCGACGAGCCCGACATCTTCCTCCAGCTCTCCGAGGCCCTCCGGGAGCGCGATCCCGACGTCATCGAAGGCCACAACATCTTCGGCTTCGACCTCCCCTACCTCGCCGCCCGCGCGCCGCGCTCCGGCGCGGTTCTCGACTGGGGCCGAGACGGCTCCGCCCTGCGCTTCGGGCGACGCCGCCGGTGCGCCATCGCCGGACGCAGCCGGCCCTTCATCCCCGCCTACGTCTCGGGCCGCCACATCATCGACACCATGTTCGGCCTCCAGCGCTTCGACGCCCAGTCCGCCCAACTGGAGAGCTACGGCCTCAAAGAGGCCGCCCGGCAGCTCGGCCTCGCCGAGCCGGACCGAGTCCTCATCGACCGGGCCGACACCGCACGCGAGTGGGCCGAGCGCCCCGACCGCATGCGCCGCTACGCCCGGCAGGACGTCATCGAGACCGGCCGCCTCGCCGCCCACGTCATGCCCACCGACTTCTACGTCACCCAGATGATCCCCGACAGCTATCAAACGGTCGCCGTATCCGGCACCGGCGAGAAGATCAACTCCCTGCTCGTGCGGGAATACCTCCGCCGCGGGGCCGCCCTTCCCCGACCCCAGTCCGCGCGCTCCTTCCCCGGCGGCTACGTCGAGGTCCGCCGCCTCGGCGTCGTCTCCCCCATCGTGAAGGTGGACGTCGAGAGCCTCTACCCCAGCATCATGCTCAGCGAACGCATCGCCCCCGCCGCCGACACCCTCGGCGCCTTCCTCCCCATGCTCCGCGAGCTGACCGGCCGCCGCCTCCAGGCCAAGGCCCGCGCCCGAGAAGCCGCCGGCCCCGACCGCGGCCGATGGGAGGGCATTCAGTCCTCCTTCAAAGTCCTCATCAACTCGTTCTACGGCTACCTCGGCACCGGCATGCTCTTCAACGACTGCCAGGCGGCCGAGCGAGTCACTCGTCGCGGCCAGCAGCTCGTGCAACAGATCGCCGACCACATCGAAGAGACCGGCGGCAGCGTCGTCGAAATCGACACCGACGGCGTCTACTTCCAGCCCCCCGATCGGGTCCGAGACGAACAGGCCGAGCTGGCCTACGTGGAGGAGATCGGGGCCGACCTGCCGAAGGGAATTCGGTTACTGCACGATGGCCGCTATCGGGCCATGGTGTCGCTCAAAATCAAGAACTACGTCTGCGTGGGCTACGACGGCCGCAAGCTACTTCGCGGCGCGGCCGTGCGCTCCCGGGCCGACGAGCCCTTCGGTCGGCAATTCCTGGCCGCCGCCGTCGACTTCATGCTGGCCGACGACCTTCCGGGGCTTGCCGCCCACTATCGTGAGCTCGCCGACAAGCTCCAGGCGGGGGAGCTTCCCATCGAGAAGCTGGCCCGCCGCGAGCGGGTAACGGAGAAGACCTTCTCCAGCCCGGCCAAGCGCCGATCGGCCGAGGCCGCCAAGGGCGCCCATGTGGGCGACTACATTACGGTGTACCAGAGGGAGGACGGGTCGCTGGGGCTGGTCGAGGACTACGCGGGCGACGTCGACCGCCCCCACTACGTCGAAAAGCTCTACCGATTCGCGCTTCGCCTCAAAGACGCAATCGGCCCGGACTTCGACAACCTGTTCCCGAGGCCCTCGGCCCGGTCCGTGCGCCAGGCCTCGGCCGGACAGAAGAACTTCGACTTCGATTGATTGCGGCAGCTCACACAAAGGAGGAGTGTCATGGCCAAGGTGCTCATCGTCTACCACTCGCTCGGCGGACAGACAAAGAAGATGGCCGAGGCGGTCGCCGAGGGCGCCGGCGCAGTCGAAGGCACCGAGGTCATCCTCAAGACCGGCCTCGAGGCCAATATCGACGACCTGCTCGCCTGCCACGGCCTCGCCCTTGGCTCGCCGGACTACTTCAGCTACCTGGCCGGCGGCCTCAAGGACTTCCTCGACCGCACCTATTATCCCAGCCAGGGCAAAGTCGCCGGCAAGCCGGCCGTCGCCTTCGGCAGCGCCGGAGGCCCCTCCGACAATATCCTCGGCATCCTCGACAAGGCCATCGGATGGTTCAAGCTCACCAAGGTTACCGACTCCGTCGGCGCCTCCGGGCAAATAGCCCCCGGCGCGCTCGTAGCCTGCCGGGAGCTGGGTCGCAAGCTGGCCGAGGCCGCCGCCAAGTCGGCCTGAACCCGGCCTGAAGACGCACCGTTCTCACCTAGGCGGGAGCTTTGGTCCCGCTCACCTAGGCGGGAGCTTTGGTCCCGCTCACCTAGGCGGGAGCCTTGGTCCCGCTCACCTAGGCGGGAGCTTTGGTCCCGCTCACCTAGGCGGGAGCCT
>CAZWRO010000056.1:5337-11213 GCA_964635365.1 uncultured bacterium
CCATGCAACAGGCGCTCTACCAACGCCATCCTCACAACTTCATCCGCCTGGAGCTCCCCCAGGGAGCCGCCTCCGATACCGAGTCCGACAGCCGCTACACCCGCGCCGCCGCTTCCCTCGCGGAGTGGCGAGAGGCCGGAGTGCTCCTCCGCGACACCTCCCCCTCCCTGTACGTGCTAGAGCAGAAGTTCTCCCTGCGGGGCCGCTCCTGGCGTCGGCGCGGCGTCTTCCTCCTCATTCGCCTCCCCGAGGAAGGCGAGAGCCATGTGCTCGCCCACGAAGGCACCCTCTCCGGACCCAAGGCAGACCGCCTGCGCATGATGCGCGCCTGCGAGGCCATGACCAGCCCCATCATGGCCATGTGCGAGGATCCTCAGGCCCGTCTCGCCGACTTGCTGCAACAGGTGGAGGGAGTGCCGGAGGCCGCCGCCGAAGACCCCGGCGGAGTGACCCACCGGCTCTGGCCCGTCCAAGACCCCGCCATGATCGAGGCCATCGTCTCCGCCGTCGGCCCCGGGCCCATCTTCATCGCCGACGGACACCATCGATTCGAAACCGCCGTCGCCTATCGAGACGAAATGCGCCGAGCCCTCCCCCAGGCCCCACCCGACGCCGGCTTCAACTACGCCCTCGTCCTCGTCGTGAGCGCCCAGGAGGAAGGGCTTCACATCCTCCCCACCCATCGACTGGTGGCCGGCATCGACGAAGACTCCACCGACCGAATCAAGGCCCGAATGACGGAGTGCTTCGACGTCCACCAATGGGAACTCCCCGACCCCGAATCCCTCGGCAGCCAGCCCTGGCTGGAGGGAGTCGCGCCCGACCGCCACGTCTTCGGCGCCTACTGCGGCGATGGACGCTACTACGTGCTCACCGCCCGCGACGAGATGCTCCCGCCCACCGCCTCCGTCGTGGATCACCTCGACGTCAGCATCCTCCACCAGCACCTCATCGACCCCATAGTGCAATCCATCGAAGGCCGCCCCGACACCGACGAATCCGTCAGCCACGACTCCCACACCGCCGGCTCCGCCCTCCGCGGCGCCCGCCTAACCTATATCGTCGACGAGCAGCAGGCCGTCGCCGCCGTGGAGCGCGGAGACTACGACTTCGCCTTCTTCCTGCGCCCCACCCGAATCTCCGATGTGCTCGCCGCCGCCCGCGCGGGCGAGCGCATGCCCGGCAAGTCAACCTACTTCCACCCCAAGCTGCCGGCCGGAATGGTATTCAGCGACGCCTCCGCCGAGCCGATCTAGTCAGGAGCCTTTCGCGCAATGGATAACCTGACGCCGATGCTAAAGCAGTACCGGGAGATTAAACGGGAGCACGAGGACGTCATCCTGCTCTTCCGCCTCGGCGACTTTTACGAGATGTTTGGAGAAGACGCCAAGGTCGCCGCTCGCGTCCTCGATCTCGTCCTCACTTCGCGCGAGCTCGGCAAGGGCCGCCGCCTCCCCATGTGCGGCCTGCCCTACCACGCCGTCGACCGCTACCTCGCCCGACTCCTCGCCGCCGGCCACAAAGCCGCCATCTGCGAGCAGGTCGAAGACGCCAAGAAGGCCAAGGGCCTCGTCAAACGAGAGGTCATCCGCATCCTCACCCCCGGCACGGTCGTCGAAGAGCACCTCCTCGAAGAGCGCGCCAACAACTACCTGGTCAGCGTTGTCAACCGCGGCCCCTCCTGGGGCCTCGCCGCCGCCGACTGCTCCACCGGCCAGCTAATGGTCACCGAGTTCACCGGCTCCGACGCCTGGGACGAGCTCTGCGACGAGCTCTCCCGCCTTCAGCCCGCCGAGCTGCTGCTCCCCGAGGGCGAGGACCGCGCCGCCGCGCTGGCGGAGGTCATCGGCGCCCGCGACGCCAACCTCAGCACCTGGAGCGCCGACCTCTTCCTCACCCTCGCCCCGGACGAATCCCTCATGAAGCATCTCGGCGTCGCCTCCCTCCGCGGCTACGGATGCGAACACCTGCCCGCCGCGGTCGAGGCCGCCGCCGCCCTCATCGCCTACCTCAAGCGCACCCAGAAATCCGCCGTCGAGCAGGTCCGCGATCTCCACACCTACTCCCGCGCCGATTTCATGCTCATCGACGCCACCACCCGCCGCAACCTGGAGCTGCTCGCTTCCTTGCGAGACGCCTCCCGGGAGCACACCCTCCTCTGGGTGCTCGACGACACCCTCACCCCCATGGGCGCGCGGGTCCTCCGCCGCTGGATCACCGCCCCCCTACTCGAAGTGGCCGACATCGATCGCCGACTCGACTGCGTCCAGGCCTTCTGCGAAGACGCCACCCTGCGCGCCGGCCTTCGCGACGAGCTGCGCCAGATCCGCGACCTCGAACGCCTCGTCGGCCGCGCCGCCGTTGGCGCCGCCACCGGCCGCGACCTGGCCGCCCTCCGCGATTCGCTCCAACGCCTCCCCCACTTCGCGGCCGCGCTCTCCGGCTCCGGCCGACCGGCCCTCGCCTCGCTCGTCGCCGACTTCGACCCCCTCGCCGACCTGTGCGAGCTGCTGACCCGTGCCTTAGAGGAGGCCCCGCCCCCCACCCTCCGCGAGCCCGGAATCATCCGCGCCGGCTACTCGGCCGACCTCGACGACCTCCGCCGGACCCGCACCCAGGGAAAAGGATGGATCGCCGGCCTCCAGCAGCGGGAGCGGGAGCAGACCGGAATCAAATCCCTCAAGGTCGGCTTCAACAAGGTCTTCGGCTACTACCTCGAAGTCACCCGACCCAACCTGCACCTGGTGCCCGAAACCTACCAGCGCCGGCAGACCATGACCAACGCCGAGCGCTTCATCACCCCCGACCTCAAGGAATACGAATCGAAGGTGCTCGGCGCCGAGGAGCGCATCCTCGCCCTCGAGCAGCAGCTCTTCGCCGAGCTGCGCGCCAACGTCACCTCCCACGCTGCCCGCATCCAGCGCGCCGCCGACGTCGTCGCCCGCGCCGACGTGCTCGCCTGTCTCGCCGAAGTGGCCGCCCGGAACCACTACGTCCGCCCCACCATCGTCGACGACGAGCGCCTCGAAATCCGCGCCGGCCGCCACCCCGTGGTCGAGCTCGCCCTGCGAGACGAGCGGTTCGTCCCCAACGACGCCCACCTCGATTGCTCGGAAGATCAGATCCTCATCATCACCGGCCCCAACATGGCCGGCAAGTCCACCTACCTGCGCCAGGTCGCCCTCATCGTCTTGATGGCCCAGATGGGCGGCTTCGTCCCCGCCGACTCCGCCACCATCGGCCTCGTGGACCGCATCTTCACCCGCGTCGGCGCCTCCGACGACCTCGCCACCGGCCAGAGCACTTTCATGGTGGAGATGACCGAGACCGCCAACATCCTCCACCACGCCACCCGCCGCAGCCTGGTAGTGCTCGACGAGATCGGCCGCGGCACCAGCACCTTCGACGGCCTCAGCATCGCCTGGTCCGTCGCCGAGCACCTCCACTCCTCACCCCGACTCGGCTCGAAGACCCTCTTCGCCACCCACTACCACCATCTCAACGAGCTCGCCGACTCCCTACCCCGCGTGAAGAACTACCGCATAGCCGTCCAGGAAAAGGGCGACCAGGTCGTCTTTCTCAGGCAGATCGTCCCCGGCGGCACCGACCGCAGCTACGGCATCCAAGTCGCCCGTCTCGCCGGCCTCCCGTCGGAAGTGCTGGAGCGCGCCAAGCAAGTCCTGTGGTCTCTCGAACAGCGCAACCATGTCGGGGGAGCCCCGGGCGCGCCCCCCGCCTCCACGCTCTTCTCCCCTCCCCCCGCCGACCAGCTCGCACTTTTCGCAGGCGCGCCGAACCCGCTTGCCGAAGAACTACGTAGCATTGAAATCGACCGCCTCACCCCCATCGAGGCGCTGAACAAGCTCGCCGAGCTCCAGCGGCGAGCGCGTGACGGCTCGCGAAACGACCCGGGGCCGAACGACAAGGAGGAATAGCCAATGCCCGCCGACCGCAAGCTGGTTCATGCCATAGAGAAAGCGCTTACCGAGGACGAACGCACCTCCGGCCTCACCTCCGTGCACATCAACGCCGTCTCCGGCGTCGTCTTCCTCGAGGGGAGCATCGGCTCTCCCGAACAGCGGGATGTCGTCGTCGAAGTCGTGAAGAAGGTGGAGGGCGTCCGCCTCGTGCGCGAGAAGCTCCAGATCGACCCCGACCGCACCGCCGGAGGCTGGCGCGAGGCCCACCACCACGAGGAATAGCCGACCCCCCTCCAGCGCGCGCTAGGGCTGATCCTCCGGCGGAGCCCCCATCTCCACCACCGTCGCTCCGCTGTCGCCCTCCCCCTCCACGCCCAATCGGAACGACCGCACCAGCGGATGTTCCCTCAGCCGCTCGTGCACGGCCGCCCTCACCGCCCCCGTTCCCTTCCCGTGGACGATCCGCACCTGCGCGTGGTGCGCCACCGCGGCCCGGTCCAGATACCGATCCAACTCATACACCGCCGCCTCCACCCGCAGCCCCCGCAAGTGTATCTCCCGCGGCACCGGCCCGGCCTCCACGTGCACCTCATCCGGCGCCGCGCGCGTAATCGTCACCAACGGCTCCGGCACCCGCGCCAGGTCCGAAAGCGGAGCCTTCAGCCGCAGTATCCCCACCTGCACCTCCACCTGCCCCTCCCCATCCGGCCCCGACAACACGCTCCCCTTCTGCCCCACCGAACGCACCAGCACCGCGTCTCCCGGCACCACCTCCCCCACCGGCTCCGGTTCCGGCTCCGGCTCTTTCCTCGGCTCCTCCGCCGCCTCGGCCGTCGCCTCCGCCGCCTCCTCCGAGATCTCCGCCAGCTCCTCCCGCGCCGACTGCGTCACCTCCGCCGGTTCCGGCGGCGCGTACTGCTCCACCTGCGCGGCCTCTCTCTCTATCGCCTCCTTCGCCTCCTTCGCCTCCTGCACCGACTGCCGCAGCAAGTTCAGCAGATCCTCCGTACGCTGTTTCGCCCGCGCGACGATCCGCCGCGCCTCCTCTCGCGCCTCCCCCAACATCCCTCGCCGCTTGCCCTTCAATTCCCTCAGCAGCCGCTCGTACTCCGCCTGCTGGCCCTCCAGCGCCAGCCGCGCCCGCGCCGCCCCCCGCCGCTCCTGCGCCAGATCGCGCTGGCCCTGCTCCGCCCTCTGAATCACATCATGCAGCGCAACCTGCGTCTCCCCCATCATCTCCGCCGCCTCCCGCAGCAGCTCCGCCGACAGCCCCAGCCGCGACGCGATGGCGAAGGCGTTGCTGCTGCCCGGCGTGCCGATCCTCACCTCGAAGGTCGGCTCCAGAGTCGACGGATCGAACTCCACGCTCGCATTCTCCACCCCCGGCTGCGTGTAGGCGAAGGCCTTCAGCTCCCCATAATGCGTCGTCACCATCACCCGCGCCCCCCGCCTCAGCAGCTCGATCATGATCGACTTCGCCAGCGCCGACCCCTCCGCGGGATCCGTTCCCGCGCCGATCTCATCCAACAGCACCAGCGCATCGCTCTCCGTATGGCTCAGCACATTCACGATCTGGCTCATGTGCGAGGAGAACGTCGACAGATTCTGCTGAATGCTCTGCTCGTCCCCGATATCCGCGAACACCTGCCGGAAAATCCCCATCCGGCTTCCCATCGCCGCCGGAATGTGCAGCCCCGACTGCGCCATCAACGCCAGCAGTCCCACCGTCTTCAGCGTCACCGTCTTCCCGCCCGTGTTCGGCCCCGTCACCACCAGCGCGCTGAACTCCTCCCCCAGCCGCAAGCTCACCGGCACCACTTTTCCCCCCAGCAGCGGATGCCGCGCCTCCACCAGATCGATCTTCCCCTTCGTATTGAACTCCGGCTCCGTCGCCTTCATCTCCTCCGCCAGCCCGGCCCGCGCGAAGATCAGGTCCAACGCCCCCAGCGTGCTCAC
>CAZWRO010000057.1:0-7626 GCA_964635365.1 uncultured bacterium
GCGAGAGACCACGCCGCCGGCGGCGTTGGCCAGCTTTGCGGCCTCGACATAGCCGGCCCCTGCGGCGAGGGCCAGCGCGGCCACCGCGGCCACCGCATCGCCGCACCCGGTGCCGTCGCCGACGACTCCGAGGCCGGTCTGCGCGGGGACCTCGGTGATGGCGCCGTCCTCGCAGAAGACGGCGATGCCGTGTTCTCCGCGGGTGACGAAGACGGCCTCCGAGGCGAGTAACGTCCGCAGGCGCCGGCCCGCGCGCGCCACCGCGGCGGGCATAGAAAGCCCGGGCGGTACCTCCGCGCCTTCTTCTGGGCCGGCCTTAGACGGGCCGGCGTTGCCGCGCGCGGAATTGACCGCGCCGGAGGCCTCCAGGGCCTCGGCTTCGTTGGGGCTGACCAGCGAGGCGCCGCGAAAGAGCTGGATGTTGGCCGGCTTCGGGTCGGCGCAGAAGGGCAGCCCGGATTCCCTCGCTTGGGCGATCAGGTCCGGCGGCAGAGAGACTTCGGAGAGGACGCCCTTGGCGTAGTCGGCGGCGAGCACGGCATCGGCCTGCGCCAGGGCGGCCCGCAAGCGGTCGCGCAGCTCGCCGGCCAGGGCGGGCGACATGGGGTCGGCTCGCTCGGTGTCGATGCGCAGCAGTTGCTGTCGCCCGGCGATGATGCGCATCTTGTGAGTGGTGGGGCGCAAGGGATCGACGATCACGTCGGAGACATCGGCGCCGCGGGACTTCAGGTCGGCCAGCAGGCGCTCCCCGTACTCGTCCTCGCCCACCACGCCCACCACGCGGACGGCGGCCCCGAGGCCGAGCAGGATGGCGGCGACGTTGCCGGCGCCGCCGGGCTTGTCCGCGCGCGCCTCCGGCGTGAGCGGCATGTTGACCACCGGGATGGGCGCTTCCGGGGAGATCCGTTTGACGCTGCCGAACACCCACTCATCCATCATCAGGTCGCCGACGAGGAGCACGCGGCGTCCTTCTGAGGCGCGCAGGAGATCGCGGGCGCGACTGGGTTTCATGTAAGCCTCTTTTCCGCGGCCGTCTTGCCCTCCACGCCGATGCGCGGACAGAGCTCCGCCAGCGTGCAGGCGCGGCAGCGCGGCCGCCGCGCGGCGCACACTTCGCGGCCGTGCCGCACCAGGTTGAGATGCAACTGGAGCATCTGATCGGGCTTGACCAGCTCCGGGAAGATGTCGTGGGCGCGGTCCATGGTGGTCTTCGGGGGAATCAGGCCGAGCCGCTTGGAGACCCGCAGCACGTGGGTATCCACCGGGAAGGCGGGCCTGCGCAGAGAGAACAGCAGCACGCAGGCGGCCGTCTTGGGGCCCACCCCCGGCAGGTCCATAAGGTAATCGCGCGCCCGGTCCGGATCGAGCCGGCGGAGGAAGCTGAGGTCGAGCGCGCCGCGATCCCGCTCGAGCCGGCGGAGGATTTGCTTGATGCGGCGGGACTTGATGTCGGCCAGGCCGCCGGAGCGGATGGCGGCGGCGATCTGGGAGGGGCGCGCCGCCAGCACCTGCTCCCACTTGGGGAAGCGCGCTTTGAGCTGGTCGAAGGCGCGGCCGGAGTTGGTGTCCGTGGTGTTCTGCGAGAGCACGGTGCCTATGAGGCCGTCGAGCGGGTCGCCGCCCCGAGCGTGGACCGGCCGGCCGTACCTGCGATTGAGCCGGCGGAGCACCAGCGGAACGCGCGCCGCCGGAGAGCCGACGGCCAGGCTAGAGGAGGATCGACTGCTCACGCTCACGGCCCACCAACACTATGCTGACGGGGACGCCGACCAGCTCCCCGATGCGCTCGACGTAGCGCTGGGCATTGGCGGGGAGGTCGGGGAAAGTCGTGATCTGTGAAGTACCGGACTTCCAGCCCGGCAGGGTCTCGTAAACCGGCTCGCACTCGGCGAACTCGGAAAGCTGGTTCGGGAGGTGTGGCACGTCCTTCCCGCGGCGGCGATAGCCCACGCAGATCGGAATCTCGTCGAACTGGTCGAGCACATCGAGATGGGTGATCGCCAGCTCCTCGATGCCGTTCAGCCGGACCGACTTGCGGACGACCATGGCGTCGAACCATCCGATGCGCCGCGCGCGTCCGGTGGTGCTGCCGAACTCGCCGCCGGGCTCCCGCATCTTTCCGGCCGTTTCCTCTTCCATCTCCGTGGGAAACGGCCCTTCGCCCACTCGCGTGGTGTAGGCTTTGGCCGCGCCCACGATGCGGTTGATGGACTTCGGGCCGACGCCCGCGCCGGCCATGACGGCACCGGAGAGCGGGTTCGAGCTGGTAACGTACGGATAGGTGCCCCAGTCGATGTCGAGGAGCGTGCCATGCGCTCCTTCGAAGAGGACTCGCTTCCCTGAATCCAGCGCCTCTTGCACCAGCAGCGAGGTGTCGCAGATGATATCCGCGAAGTGGTCGTGGAGGGTGACCAGGTCGGTATAGAGCCTATCGGGGTCCACGGTGCGCGCCCTGTAGACCTTCTTCAGGATCTCGTTCTTGTACTGGACGGCGTGGTGGAGCCGGGCCGTCAGGACCTTAGGGTCGCGGAGGTCGCCGACGCGCAGGCCCCGACGGGCCATCTTGTCCTCATAGGCGGGGCCGATGCCACGCTTCGTAGTCCCGATGGCCTGGCTCCCACGTCGCTTCTCTTCCTGCTCCTCGATGAGCTTGTGGTAGGGAAGGACCAGGTGGGCGTTCTCGCTGATGCGGAGGTTGTCGTGGACTGGAATCCCCCGCGAGGCCAGGTCGGACTCCTCCTGAAGGAGCGCGTCGAGGTCGATGACCATTCCCGCTCCGAGCAGGGAGAGCTTGCCTCGAAGGATGCCCGTGGGGATGAGGTGGACGGCGAACTTCTCGTCGCCGATCCAGACCGTGTGGCCGGCGTTGTTCCCGCCCTGATAGCGGACCACCAGGTCCGAGTCCGCCGACAGCAGGTCTACGACGCGGCCCTTGCCTTCGTCTCCCCATTGGCTGCCTACTACGACGGTTGCTGGCACGTGCTGCCTCCCATAGTGGACCTCACGGGGTCCTGAACTCGGGGGGAAACAAGAAAAGCCCAAATGGGGATGCCATTTGCGCCGGCCGGAATCTCCGCGACGACAGTCGTCCGGATGTTCCTCGCACGACTATAGCGAAAGCCGGAGGGCTTGTCAATATCAGGCGCGAGGCGCCAGGAGGCGAGGCACCAGGGCCCGAGGCGCCGCCGCAGGACACCTCGGCGACCTACCGGCCCGGATAAGCACGCCCTCTCCGAGGTGGGGAAACGCTACGCCTGATGCTCCAATGCGGCCTTGGGGGAGACAGCAGTGAAACCTCTTGAGTATGACTGCTACGCCTGATGCTCCAATGCGGCCTTGATAAACTCTCGGAACAGCGGGTGGGCGCGATTGGGGCGGGATTTGAACTCGGGGTGGAACTGGCTGGCGAGGAAGAAGGGGTGTTCGGGGAGCTCGACCAACTCCACCAGCTCGCCGCCGGGGCTGACGCCGGAGATGACCAGGCCGCGATCCTCCAGCTCGCTGCGAAACTTGTTGTTGACCTCGAAGCGGTGACGGTGGCGCTCGCTGCCGCGGGCCGCGCCGTAGATCTTGCGGGCGCGGGTGCCGGGCATGATGCGCATCTTGTAGGCGCCCAGGCGCTGGGTGGCGCCCTTGTCGGTCACTCCCTCTTGCTCCGGCAGCAGGTCGAGCACCGGGTGCTTGGTGGTTTCGCTGAACTCGGCGCTGTTGGCGTCCTTCCATCCGCAGATGTTGCGGGCGAACTCGATCACCGCGCACTGCATGCCGAGGCAGAGGCCGAGGAAGGGGATATTGCTTTCACGGGCGTGCTGGACGGCCAGGATCTTGCCTTCCACCCCGCGGTCGCCGTAGCCGCCCGGCACGATCACGCCGTGCATGCCCTTCAGCAGCTTGGCCGCGCCTTTCTTCTCGATCTCCTCGGAATCCACCCGGTGGACCTCCACCTTGGCTTCGTTGGCGATGCCGCCGTGCTTGAGGGCCTCGCTGACGCTGAGGTAGGCGTCCTGAAGCGCCATGTACTTGCCCACCATGGCAATGGCAACGGTCTGCTTCGGGTTATGAATGCGGTCGACGACCTGCTCCCATTCGGAATGGTCGGGAGTGCCGTCCACCCCGAGGCGATCGGCCACCAGTCGCCCGAAGCCCTGCTCCTCGAAGATGAGCGGAAGCTCGTAGACGGATTCCGTGTCCAGGCCCTCGATGATCGCCTCCGGCGCCACGTCGCAGAAGAGGCTGAGCTTCTCGCGCATCTCCTTGGAGAGCGGGCTGCGGGTGCGGCAGAGGAGGATGTCCGGCTGGATGCCGATGTTGCGCAGCTCTCGCACGGAGTGCTGCGTGGGCTTGGTCTTTAGCTCCCCAGTGGTTCCGAGGTGGGGGATGAGGGTGACGTGAATGTAGAGCGTGTTCTCCGCCCCCAACTCCCGCCGCATCTGGCGTATCGCCTCCAGGAACGGCTGCCCCTCGATGTCGCCGACGGTGCCGCCGATCTCGGTGATCGCCACCTCCGCCGAGCCTTGCTGCGCGACCCCTCGGATGTGAGACTTGATCTCTTCCGTGAGATGGGGGATCACCTGTACGGTCTGGCCCAGGTACTCGCCGCCCCGCTCCTTGCGAATGACGGACCCATAGACTTGTCCCGTGGTGACGTTGCTGCGATGAGTCAGGTTGATGTCTACGAAACGCTCGTAGTGGCCCAGATCGAGGTCGGTCTCGGAGCCGTCGTCGGTGACGAAGACCTCCCCGTGCTGGAAGGGGCTCATGGTGCCGGCGTCAACGTTGAGGTAAGGGTCGATTTTCTGCAAGGTGATCTTGAGGCCGCGGTCCTTCAGCAGGCGGCCCAGGCAGGCGGCGGTGATACCCTTGCCTACCGATGATACGACGCCGCCGGTTACGAAGATGAATTTGGTCATGTGTGCTTTCCCTCGCCTGCGATGTGAGACTGTGGATGGAGCACCCAGGCGCCCTCGCCGAGCTGCTGGGCACTCTTGAGGAGCTGCTGAACGAACTCTCTTCCCTCCCGCGCGGCCTCCGCGACGGATCGCCCGAGCGCGAGGTAGGAGGCGATGGCGGCCGACAGCGCGCAGCCGGTGCCGTGGAAGGGCCCGCCGGGGAGTCGGGGTGAGGAAAGGATCTGCTCGCCGTCTGGGCCGAGAAGCAAGTCGGTGACTTTCGGTCCGCGCAAGTGTCCGCCCTTGAGCAGCACCCAGGTACACCCCAAGTCTTGAAGTTTCGCCGCCGCCCGGCCGGCGTCCTCCACGGAGGCGATATCGATCCCGGTGAGCGCCTCCGCCTCCGGCACGTTCGGGGTGATGATCGCCGCCAGCGGCAGCAGCTCTTCCCGCACCACGCGGATGCCACCCTCCGATAAGAGATGGGTGCCGTCCTTCGCCACCACAACCGGGTCGACCACGAGCGGCGGGAAGGGGCGGCGCTTGATGAGGTCCACGACCGCGCGCACCACCGCCTCCGAGGACAGCATTCCGGTCTTCGCCGCCCGCACCGGGAGGTCGTCGAGTACGGCCTCCGCTTGGGCCGCGACAAAAGCCGGCGGCGCCTCCCAGGCGCCGCGCACGCCGACGGTGTTCTGAGCGGTGAGGGCGGTTACGGCACAGGTGCCGAACAGCCCCAGGGCGGAGAACACTTTCAGGTCCATTTCGAGGCCCGCTCCGCCCCCGGAGTCGGACCCCGCGATGGTCAGCACCACGGGGACGACCGACTTCATGAGAGGCCCTCCCCACGGGCGGGACCGCCAGCGGAGCCGCCGGACGGAGGCGTTCCCGCCGAGGCTTTGAGCTTGCGTAGGAGGTCGGGCAGGTCGGCGATGCTGTCGATGATCCAGTGCGGCCGGTGCTCGGGCGAAAGCTGCTCGGCCTCTTCCGCGGTGCTGATGCCGGTTAGCACCAGGCACGTCCACAGGTCGGCCCGCCGCCCCATCTCGATGTCCGTCTCCAGGCGGTCGCCCACCATCACCGCCTCCTCCGGAGCGACGCCCGCGTGGTGGGTTATCAGCTCGCCGGCCTGGGCGGATGGCTTGCCGATCAAGATCGGCTCTCGCTGGGCGGCGGTGGCCACGGCGGCCACTACGCTTCCGCCCCCGGGAATCACGTTGCCTTCCACCGGATAGGTGGCGTCGCGATTGGTGGCGATGAACTCGGCCCCCGCCAGGATCGCCTGCTGGGCTTCGTGGAGCTTGCGATAGGTGAAGCGCCGGTCCATCCCCACGACCACGTAGTCGATGGGGGCTTTCCCGCGCCGCCGCACCACTCTCACGCCGGCCCGCCGCAGCTCCTCCACCAAACCGCCTTCGCCCACGACCAGCGCGGTGGTGCGGGGGCGCCCGCGGTCCAGGAAGTAGCGGGCCGTCAGCGAGGCGGAGGTGACGATGTGGTTATGGTCGGAGCGGAGGCCATAGCCCGCGAGCAGCTCAACGTAGCTGTCGCGAGCGAGGGTGGAGTTGTTGGTGAAGTAGTAGGTCTGGTAGGCCTCCCGGTCCAGCCACGCAGTGGTTTCCTGGGCGCCCGGGACGGCGGTGTGACCCCGGTAGATGACCCCGTCGAGGTCGAGGATGACCGCCTTGATCTGGTCCGCTTCGCTCCGCATCCTGGCCAGGCCCGTTTTCCTAACGCCACGCCGCGAGGCGCGAGATTGGTCGCTACTGGGGGCCATGGCGCCTCCCTGAACGGGACGACACGGGGAAAAGCAAACGCCCGCCGGGGCTTCTGGCGGGGCGCTCTTGCTGGCCCCCCTATGCTATCACTGACATTTCGTGGTGTCAAGGAAAGCGGGGCCCGCGGATACGATCTCGTCGCGTCGGGGGGCCAAAAGGACCCGGTCCGGCGAGGGGACATTCGCCGGACCGGGAAAGGCGCGGGAGGGAGTTGCGCCTATTGACCAGACTCCCGCTGGCGGGGCTAGCGGCGGCCGTTTAGTGCCCCGACTGCTGCGGGAGGCCCTATTGAGATCACCTCGGCAACCTCGCAACCGCCGGAGGCGGCTGCGGCAAGCGCGGGGGAGGAGATGGTTGCCGCAGGTGACCATTTGTTACTGGCCCGCATAATCGCGGGAGGTGTCGCACCGGTCCCGAGGTAGGCACGGAGAGTGCCTTGGCCTGCTATTGTCCGATGCGACGTTCTCACGATTCATTCTCCTTTCGGGGCGGCAGCCTGGCAAAAGAAAAAGGCTGCCGCAGAAGTCACGCCCACGGCAGCCTTCCTCGACTTCCGCGGGCCTGGCATCCTCGGCAGCCCGGCAGTCCTCTCGCCCGTCAGCGGGCTTCGGACCCTGAGCTTTGCGCCTACGCCTTTCGGCGTGTTTGCCCTTTCGTATGCCTATTCAGTTGGTATTATCGGTTAAGCACGTTTCCTGTCCGTGCACTTTCTTTGTTCCATAACCGGGGGGCAAGTGTGAGATGGATTTCGCGCGCCCTTTGCTTCTCCGGCCCCCCCCGGCCTCGCGGCGGCGCTCCCGGGGCTCCTGGGGCAGGATTGCGCCGCGCGGCGGGCGAAATACTCGGTGCGCCCGGCCCGGAAGGCGAACGGCGCCAACGGAGATCGAATGCCCGGCCAAGCAAGTGATCGAGTCGAGCCCACCGGCAGCTCTCCGGCCACCCGCGTCTGCTTGCTGACC
>CAZWRO010000057.1:7726-11110 GCA_964635365.1 uncultured bacterium
TGATCGAGTCGAGCCCACCGGCAGCTCTCCGGCCACCCGCGTCTGCTTGCTGACCCTCTACCTGAGCGAGTCCCTGGGGGCCCGCCAGTTGTCGGCGCTGCTCAAGGCGCGCGGGCATGAATGCTCCCTGGTCTTCTTCAAGGAGTTCCGCTGGGGGGAGTTCCACCTGGTCACGCCGCGGGAGGAGGAGCTGCTGCTCGGACTGCTGCGCGATCTCCGGCCCGGATTGGTGGGGATCAGCATGACCTCCTCCCTGGTCGCCGACGTCGCCTTCGGCCTCGCCGACAAGATCAGGGCGCAGGTCGGCGCGCCGGTGGTGCTGGGCGGCATTCATCCCTCCGCCTGTCCGGAGGAGTGCCTCGAACACGCCGACTTCGTCTGTCGCGGGGAGGGAGACGAGGCGCTCTGCGATCTTACCGACGCCATCGCGGCCGGCCGGCCGACGGACAACCTCGCCAACATCTGGACCAAGGTGAACGGAGAGCTGCGCCGCAACGACGTGCGACCGCTCTCCGACAACCTGGACACGCTCCCCTTCGTCTCCTACGGTGACGCCGATTCTTACCTCATCGAGTACGACCGCGTGGAGCAGGCGGACCCCGCCACCCGGATACCGCTGTATCACATCGCCGCCTCCCGCATGGCCTGCCCTTTCAACTGCACCTTCTGCGGCGGGCCTTGGCTGAGGCGCGAGCTGTACGGGGGCAAGGGCGAGCCGCGGCGCTACCGCCGCGTGGGCCACCTGCTCGCCGAGATCAAGCAGGCGCGGGCGATCCACCCGAAGATAGAGCTGATTCAGTTCTGGGACGAGGTGTTCGCCGTCCGCGCGCCGGAGGGGTGGCTGGACGAGTTCTGCGAGCGGTTCCCGAAGGAGATCGGCCTACCGTTCTCGGTGTGGTCCCATCCCTCCGTGCTCACCGAGGAGATGGCGCGGAAGCTGCGCGGCGCGGGCCTCAAGACGGTGGTGATGGGAATCGAGAGCGGGTCCGAGCGGGTGAGGCGGGAGGTGCTGAACCGGCGGGAGACCGACGAGGCCGTCCTCCGCTCGGCGGAGATCCTGAAGAAGTACGATATCGAGGCCGGGTACGACTTCATCGTGGACATCCCGTGGCTCACGGAGGAGAACTGTCGCGGCACCTTCGAGACGGTCATGCGGCTTCCGCAGCCCTTCCACATCGGCATCCACGGCCTCAGCTTCCTGCCGGGCACGGCCATCACCGAGCGGGCGCTGGCGGAGGGGAAGATCCGCCCCGAGCAGGTGTCTCGCGCCGACCAGCCTCTGCCGCAGCGGTTCGAATCGTTCCGCTGGAAGTACCACCTCGCGGCCGGCGATCGGAACGCGGCCTTCTGGCACAGTCTCATCTACCTGGCCAGCGCGCCGTTCGTGCCGAAGTCCCTGCTGCGGCGATTGGTCCGCCTGCGGCCGCTGCTGCGCCTGTATCCGTGGCCCCTGGTGGTGGCCGCGGAGGCGGCCCGCATGAAGAAGGAGACGGGCGAGCTTAAGCTCTGGCCCGCGCTCGACCTGGTCTACCCGCGGCTGGCGGGTTTCCTGGCGCGCCATCCCACGCTTGGCCGGATCGTGAACCGCGCGTTCCGAGTGGTGGGCCGCGCGGCCTGGCGCGTTCTGCGCTTGGGCCGAAGGTAGCCCCTCCCCCGCGCGCGCTCGCAATCCCCGAGGATCGGTTCCCCTTCTCGCGCAACCGACAGGCGCAGCCGTCCGCGCGGAGAAACGAAAGGAATATCGCGCCGGTGATGAGGGCAATCGATGCCAAAGCAGAGCAAGGCCCCGATGCTGGACAGCAAAGAGCGCAAGGCTCAACTCAGAAAGTGCCAGGAGGAATGCCAGGCCCGGTGCTGCCGTTATATCACCGTTTACCTGGAGGCGCCGCGCACGAAGTCGGACTTCGACGAGTTGAGCTGGTTCCTCGCCCACGAGAACATCTGCGTCTATGTGGAGGACCGGCGCTGGCACCTCGAAGTGCAGAATCGCTGTAAGCACTTGCGCGATGATAATCTATGCGCAATCTACGAGCATCGCCCCGCCGTCTGCCGCGATTACGATATCGAGGCCTGCGAGTTTCCCGCCCGCCCGGTGCATACTCTCCACTTCGATACTCAGGAAGAGTTCGATTATTGGTGGGCCAAGAAGCGAGCGCGAGAGAAGCGCCGCCGACAGCGAGCGCGTCTGGCGAAGAAGCGCGGCGGCCGCAAGGCCTGACAGAAACGTTTTGGAAGGGGGTCGCACGTGGCGAAGCCGAAGGTGCTGGTCCTGCCGGGAGGCAAGCTCCAGGAGCAGTTGTTTCCACCCCACGTGAGGGAGGCGCTGGCCGAGTTCTTGGAGCCCACTTACAACGACGTGGAAGCGCGGCTCTCCCCGGAGGAGCTGGCCGCCCGGATTGGCGGCTACGAGGGCGCGATCACCGGGTGGGGAGCAACGCCGTTGACTCCCCAGGTGTTGGACGCCGCCAAGGACTTGCGCGTCGTGGGCCACGCCGCGGGCAGCGTGAAGTTCCTGCTCCCCGATCCGCCGAGCGAGTTCTTCCGCCGAGGCGTGAAGCTGACCTGCGCCACTCCCACTATGTCCCGCTACGTCGCCGAGCTTTCTCTCTGCCTGGCCATCGCCTCCCTGCGGCGCGTCTCGCAGTTTCGAGACGAGATGAAGGGCAGCGACCTCTGGTGGGGCACCTTCAGCGAGCTGAATCCCGACACCCTCGTCGAGCAGCGCGTCGGCCTGGTGGGCCTGGGGATGATCTCCTGGGAGCTGGTCCGATTGCTCAAGCCGTTCCAGTGCGAGCTGTGGGCCTACAGCAAACACGCCGATCCGAAAGCGGCGGAGGCGGGGGGCGTGAAGCTGGTGGAGCTGGACGATCTGCTGAGCAACTGCCGCGTCATCTTCCTGCTGGCCGCGGTGCGCCCCGACACTATCATGATGATCAATCGAGATCGCCTCAAGCTGATCCGCGATGGATCGGTGATCGTCAACACCGCGCGGGGCGCGCTGATCGACGAGGCGGCCTTCGTCGCCGAACTCAAGTCCGGCCGGCTGTGGGCCGGGCTGGATGTCACCGACCCGGAGCCCCCGGCCGCCAACTCTGCCCTGCGCACGCTCCCCAACGTGCTGCTCACCCCCCACGTCGGCGGGCCGGTGCCGAGCCGCTACTGGGACATGGCGATGTACGTGGTCGAGGAGTTGCGCCGCTTCTTCGCCGGGGACGCCCTGCAAGGCGAAGTGACGGAGAAGAGGCTGGAGGGGATGGCCTAGCGACGGTCGGCGTGGCGGAGCCGGCGTGCCGGAGCCGGCGTGGCGGAGGGGGTGGGATTTGAACCCACGAGGGAGTGATTAGCCCCCTACGCGATTTCCAGTCGCGCTCCTTAGGCCAACTC
>CAZWRO010000058.1:0-4588 GCA_964635365.1 uncultured bacterium
CTCCACATGCGTGGTACGACGAGCCACGTCCTCAGCCTTCCGCCGCAGCGCCACGGAGCACAGCGCCAGCCGGGCCCCCGCACCGGCCGCGTTTCCTATCGATGCTATTCGCTCCGCCGGCAGCGCCGGCACGAGCCCTATCCTCACGGCGCTCTCGCGCCGGATGTAGTTGCCGAAGGCCCCTGCCAGCAGCAACTGCTCGATGTCCGCCACCTTCCGCCCCAGCTTATCGAGCAGCAAGCCAATTCCAGCGTAGATGGCGCCCTTCGCCAACTGCAGCTCACGCACGTCCCAGGCGCTCACAGCAACCTTCCCGGCGCCCGATTCGTCAGCGCCGACAAGCACAAACTCTAAGCCTTGGTCATTCTGGACGAGCCGCTGCCTAACCTTCTCCGGAAGCGATTCCGTTTCCTCCGGCTTCCGCAGCCGCCCGCTTTCGTCTATCAAGCCCACTCTCGCCATCTCCGCGATGGCATCCACCAGCCCCGACCCACACAACCCCACCGCCGGCACCTCCCCCAGCACGTGGCAAAACACGTCGTGATCGATCACCACCTCGTCGATCGCCCCTGTCGCGGCCCTCATGCCCTGGCTGATGCGCGCCCCCTCGAAGGCCGGGCCCGCGGCCGTGGAGCAGGCGTATAGCTCCCCATCTTGCGCCACCACGATTTCCCCGTTAGTGCCGATATCCACCGCCACTCGCAATCCCCGGCTCTCCTCCAGCTCACTCGAGATAATCATCCCCACCGTGTCTGCGCCAACGAACCCGCCTATGTTCGGCGCCACATAGACACGCCCCTCGGGATCGATCCGTAATCCCAGCTCGGCTGCTTTCACGGTCTGCGCGCGGCTGAAACTCGGGGCGAAGGGAACCGCCGCAAGTCCGATCGGCGATACCTCCAGGAAGAGATGGCACATGGTCGTGTTCCCGACAACTACCACCTCGTATATGCTCTCCCGCGCCACGCTGGCCTCTGAAGCCGCCTGCCCGATCAGATCATCGATCAGCTTTCGTACCGCGCGCGAAAGTTCCTCAAGCCCTTCCTGCTCCGACACCGCCATTTGGAGGCGCGAGATCACATCCTCCCCATATCGCGCCTGCGGATTAAGGCCCGACGCAACCCCGACCATCTCCCCACTGGGCAGGTGGCACAAATACACCACCACCGTGGTTGTGCCGATGTCCACGGCCGCGCCGTAGCAGGCCTCCGCGGTGTCCCCGGCCTCCAATGAAGCCAGGACGCCGTCCGACACCACCGCGGTTACCTCGTAGTTGGACGCGCGAAGGAGCCCCGGAAGCTGCCTCAGTGTGTCGACGGCGCGAGGCGGCCTCACATCACCGCCCAGCCCCTGCATCACCCGATTCAGATCCGCGCCCGCGTCATCCTGAGATGGTTTTGGCAGGCGCAGCGGAATCTTGGTGATGGCGGGTTCGACCAACATCTCCCGTGCCACCCCCTCGACCTGTATCCGATGTTCGATCAGGAGGGAAGCAGGGGGGACGTTCACCTCCGCGTCTCCAATGACCCGAGCCTGGCAAGCGAGGCGCCATCCGGCCGTCAGTTCCTCCGCACTGAACAACCGCGTCTCCACCGCCGTCGGACTGTCGAGCCCGACGACAGCCTGCACCGCGCACTTGCCGCAGCGCCCTTGGCCCCCGCACGGTGCACGCAGCGGCAGGCCCGCCGCCGCCGCGGCCTCGCGGATGGTGGAGCCCTCGGCAACGCGGGAAGATACAGCGTTCGGATGGAAGGTAACTACGAACTCGGCCATATTCAGGCGCGAGTATACACGATTTCAGAGCCGCAGTCACGCGGGGGAACGACCGGGATTTAGCCCATCTCGTCGAAGTACGTGAGCTGCTTCTTTGCCTCGGGGTGATCCGGATGCAACTCGAGCACGCGCTTGAAGCCCACGCGCGCCTCGTCATACATACCCATCATAGCGAACGTCTTCGCCAGGTTCAGGTGTGCCTCCACCCAATCCGGGTCCAACTCAGCGGCCAGCTTCAACTCCTCCAGAGATTCGTCGAAGCGACCGACGAAACAGTACACCAGGCCCAGGCCCAGGTGTGCTCTCGGGTGCTTCGGCCACCCTTCCAGTATCTGCTTGAACTCCGCGAGAGCCTCGTCGTATCGGCCCTGGTTCTTCATCTCCATGGCCCGATCGCACCGCTGCTCCGCGTTCTCGGTCTCGCCTGATCCCACTCCTGAACTCCTTCCCGCCCTACCCCAATCAGCGCGCGACCACACTTTGCTCGACGCCTACTCGACCCCTAGCCGTTCGCCAGACGCTAGGTGATACCCCTTCACGTAGTCGCCAGCAGACATCGGCGTCCGCCCCGCCGGCTGAACGCGAAGGACCAGCAGACGTCCAGACCCCGCCTCCACGGAAAACCCGTCGGGTATTGCTTCCACTATTGTACCGGGGATTCCTCCCCCGCCCCCTGCCTTTTTATCGGCGCGAGCGGCAAGCACCTTCAGCAGCTTGCCCCCCCGAGTGGTGCGTGCCCCCGGTCGCGGCGAGAAGGCACGGACCATCCGCTCCAGCTCCACGGCCGAGCGCCCCCAGTCCATCACCAGCTCCTCTCGCCGAATAGACGGCGCATAGGTGGCTTCCCGCTCAATCTGCGGAAGTCTTGGCGCCTTCCCCCGGCGCAGCAGGTCCACCGCCTCAACCGCGGCCTCACGCCCAAGCGCCGCGAGCCTGTCGTGCAGCGATCCGAAATCCTCCTCCGCTCCGATGGTCAGCGCGCGAGCCACAATCGCATCTCCCGCGTCCAGCTCCTCCGCCATCCACTGCACCGTCACCCCGGTCTCCCCTTCCCCGGCCATCAGAGCCCGCTGAATCGGGGCCGCACCGCGATACCGTGGAAGCAGTGAGGCATGGAGATTCACCGCGCCGATTCGCGGAACGGCAAGTGCCTCCGCGCGCAGAATCTCCCCGAAGGCCACCACCAACATCAGGTCGGCAGATAGCTCGCGCAGTTGCTCCAACCCCTCCCCTTCGCTCACGCGCTCGGGCTGCAGCACCGCCAACCCCAGAGCCTGGGCCGCGGCCTTCACCGGCGAAGCTCGCAGTCGCCGCCCCCTCCCGGCGGGCCGATCCGGCCGAGTAAATACGGCCGCAATCCCATCTTGCCCCACGGCCAGCGCCTTCAATGTCGGAACCGCGAACTCGGCCGTCGCGGCAAGTACTATCCTCAGGCCCTCACCCACCTACCTCTCCCCCCTACCCGAAGCCGACAGGAAGACCTTCAGCGCCTCCTCCAACGCGGTCGGCTGTGTTACCGCCTCCCCTTCCTCCGTGATGCGAATCAGCCAATGGAGAGTATCCTCATCCACCCGATCCACAAACAGCCGTCCCTCCAGATGATCGATCTCGTGGCACAACGCGCGCGCCAGGAGCCCTTCCGCCTTTACCCTTATCCGTCGCCCGGACAGATCTCTCGCCTTCACCATCACATACGTTGGCCTCGCGAGATCACCGTAGAGGCGAGGAAGACTCAAACACCCCTCCTCCGCGATCTCCTCTCCCTTCCTGCTGACGATCTCGGGATCGATCAGTGCGACCAGCTTTCCGTCTATCTCCACCACCGCCACCCGCCGGGAAATCCCAAGTTGGTTGGCCGCCAGCCCCACGCCACCGGCCTGGCGCATGGCCTCGGTCATCTGGCCCACCAACGTCTTGACGTCGGCTGTCACCCTACCCACCGGCGCCGTCTTCTCTCTCAGCGCCGGGTGTCCATATCGCACAATCTTCGATTGACCCTCACTACTGCTCGCCATATCGACCCTCGCTCAAGTCTATCACATGAGAGACACTGGATCCACGTCCACCGCCACGCTCACCCCCGTCCAGTCGCTTATACCCGGCAGCACCTCTCGCAAGACCCCTTGTCCCTCACCGCGTTTGCCTCGCACAACGACATGCCACCGGTGCCGTCCCCGCAGCTTCGGGATCGGCGCCTCTGCAGGGCCGAGCAGCTCGAGTTGCTTCCCCGCTGATTTCCCCCTGATCTCCTCCGCCAGCCGCTGCGCGCGGCTTGCCACCTCGGCCTCCTCTTCTCCGCTCACCACCAGGTTGATGAGCTGGGAAACCGGCGGATAGTTCAGCTCCTGCCTCCCCTCGGCCTCCTGCTCGTAGAACGTCTCATAGTCGTGCTTCGCCGCCGCCTCAATGCTGTAGTGGTCTGGCTGGTAAGTCTGAACGATCACCTCACCTTCCTTCTCACCCCGCCCGGAGCGCCCCGACACCTGGGTTAGCAGTTGGAAGGTCCGCTCGGCCGCGCGGAAATCCGGGAGGTTGAGCGAGGTGTCGGCCGAGATCACCCCCACCAACGTCACGCCGGGGAAATCGAACCCCTTGGCCACCATCTGCGTGCCTATCAGAACATTGCTCTCCGCCCTCCGAAAGCTGCTGACTATCCGCACGTGTTCGCCCTTGCGGGCGGTGGTATCCCGGTCCATACGCTCCGGCCGTGCCAGCGGAACCGTCTCCCGCAGCTCCCTCTCCACGCGTTCGGTCCCGAAGCCCGAAAACCGGATATGGTGACCTCCGCAGCGGCCACAGACGCTGGGCGCCTCCC
>CAZWRO010000058.1:4688-7379 GCA_964635365.1 uncultured bacterium
CCACGCATATCCACTACCCGCACCTTCGGAAGCGGCCGTTCCTCCACTCGTGTCGGCAGGCACAGCAATTTGTGTCGCCCCGACCGCGCCTCCCAGAAAGACTCCAGCGCCGGCGTCGCGCTGGCCAGCACCACGGGGCAGCCGGCCAGCTCCCCGCGCTTCAAAGCCACCTCCCGCGCGTGATACCGCGGCGCCTGCTCCTGCTTATACGACGGCTCGTGCTCCTCGTCCACCACTATCAGCCCCAGCGATGGCGTCGGCGCGAACAACGCAGACCGAGCCCCGATTACGACCGGGGCCTCCCCAATCCTGATGCGCTGCCACTCATCCCAACGCTCACCGACCGACAGTCCGCTGTGGAGGATCGCCACCTTGTCCCCGAACCGCCCGCGATAGATCCCCACCGCCTGCGCGGTCAGCGAGATCTCCGGCAACAGCACTATCGCCTGCCGCCCCCTCGCCAACACCCTCTCGATGGCCCGCAGAAAAACCTCCGTCTTCCCGCTGGCCGTCACCCCATACAGCAAGAACGACTCGAACCTTCCGGCCTCCGTCGCCTCCGAGATCGCCGTCAGCGCCGCGCCCTGCTCGGCCGTAAGATGCACCGGCCCTGGCGCCTCCGCCATCGCCTCCTGCCACGGCTTCCGACGCACCGGCCTCCACCGCGCGCTCAGCAGCCCCTCTTTCACTAGTGCGTTCACGGCCGACACGGAAACCCCCGCCCGCTCGGCCAGCTCGGCTGGGCGCATGGAGCCCGTCTCCGCGGCCGCGCGCAGACAAGCCACGCGCGCTGGTGCAGACCGTGCTTTCGCTTCACAGTACCGGGCGCGAGCCTCCTCGTCAGCCGCCACCTCCACCACTCGCACCTGACGCATTCGCGCACGCGGCGGCAGCAGAGAGGCACTCTCCTCCACCAGTTCGCGGGCCTTAAGGAGGCGAAGCGCGCGGGCGAGCTTCGCACCGGGAAGTACCCTGCGCAGCGCAGCCAATCCCACCCCCCCCTCAACCTTCTCCAGATGCCGGGCGACCGGCCCGGCTTCCGGATGTTCGCGCACCGCCGCGGGGATCTCTTTCCCCGTCAGTCGGAAGCGCCGCCCGATACGGTAGGTGGCGCCACCCGGCAGGAATGGCCGCAGCGCCTCGCCCAGCTCGCACAAGTAATAGTCAGCGATCCAGCGGGCCAGCGGGAGCGCGTCCTCCGGAAGCGCCGGAGCGTCTTCCAGAACGGACTCAATCTCCTTCAGACCGGTCCGGTCAGCGGTCTCTCTCAGACCCGCGACAACGCCTACCACAGTGCGGGGGCCGAAGGGAATCAGCACCTGGGCGCCGACGCGAACCGCGGGCCGCAGGCGCTCCGGCACAGAATAGGTGAATAGCTGACTGAACGCACGCCCTGGGTCCGGCAGGACGTCCACGTAGCAAGACATTCGCACCCCCGGCGCGCGGCGGCTGACTTCAGAGGCGGCTCGCCGCTTCTCTCTAGCTCTCGGCCGCGCGGCGAAGCGCCTCCGCCATGTCCGTCTGCTCCCACAGCACCGGAAGGTCGGTGCGGCCGAAGTGCCCGTAGGCAGCTACCTGGCGAAACTGCGGCTTTCGCAGCTGCAGCTTCTCGATGATCTCCCGCGGTCGCAGATCGAACATCTCCAGGCAGATCCCCGCCAGCTTCTCATCGGGAATCACGCCGGTCCCAAAAGTGTCTACCCAGAACCCCATCGGGTCCGCGCGGCCGATGGCGTAGGCGACCTGTGTCTCCGCCCTCTTCGCGAGGCCGGAGGCCACGATGTTCTTCGCCACGTACCGCATCATATAGCTGGCCGAGCGATCCACCTTGGTGGCGTCCTTGCCGGAGAAGCATCCTCCGCCGTGGCGCGCCATTCCGCCATAGGTATCCACTATGATCTTCCGGCCGGTGAGGCCCGTGTCCGCCAGCGGGCCGCCTCGCTCGAAGCTCCCCGTGGGGTTCACCAGGATCTCCGTCTCCGCGTCCATCATCTCGGCCGGACAGATGCCAGTTATCACATGCTCGATCATGTCGCTGCGGATACGCTCATGATCCACGTCGGGCCGATGATGGGCCGCCAGCACGATCTTGCTCAGACGCACCGGCCGCCCGTTCTCATACATCACCGTCACCTGGCTCTTCCCATCCGGTCGCAGGTACTCGACCTCCCTCAGCCGGCGCACCTCAGCCAGCCGGCGCGCCAGCTTGTGGGCGAGCATAATGGGCATTGGCATGAGCTCGGGCGTCTCGTTCACGGCATAGCCGAACATCATGCCCTGATCCCCGGCCCCGCCAACGTCTACTCCCATCGCGATATCCGGCGATTGCTCCTGAATGCCCGTGAGCACGCCGGACACCTCGCTGTCGAATCCGTACTTGGCGCGCGTGTACCCGATGTCTTGTATGGTCTGTCGCACCACGGACGGGATGTCCACATATCCGTTCGTCGTCACCTCTCCCGCAACCACCACCAGCCCCGTCGTCACCAGTGTCTCGCACGCCACCCGGCTGTTCGAATCCTGCTCCAGCAAGGCATCCACCACTGCATCCGAGATCTGATCCGCCATCTTGTCGGGATGGCCCTCGGTTACCGACTCGGAAGTGAAAACATAGTGATCGCTCGGCATTTAGCTCCTACCTTCGTTCTGCCGGCAGCGCGCTCTCGGCAACGCCGCAATTCGCGGCGCTTC
>CAZWRO010000058.1:7479-10968 GCA_964635365.1 uncultured bacterium
TACCTTCGTTCTGCCGGCAGCGCGCTCTCGGCAACGCCGCAATTCGCGGCGCTTCAGTGTTTGCGACGCCGCCGGCCTTTTTTATCACGGCCTTCCACCACCGCATCTAAAATGCGCTCGGCAAAGGCCCTCTTATCCATCTCCGGCACCTCCAGCTCTGTCCCGTTCGCCAGCAAGAGGTATCCCGCATTGCTATCGGACTCGAACCCCACACCGGCCCGCGATACATCGTTGGCCACTATCAAGTCCAGATGCTTCGCTTCCAGTTTCTCCTTCGCGTGCGCCAGCACATCCTCCGTCTCGGCCGCGAAGCCCACCAGGAACTGACCTTTCCGCTTTTGCTCTCCGCACTCGGCGAGTATATCTTTGGTCGGTCGAAGTTCGAGCGTCAGACGCCGCCGCCCGCTCTTCACCTTGCCTCCGGCCGCCTCGACCGGCGCATAATCGGCCACCGCGGCGGCCGCGACCAGCACATCGCACTCAGGGAAACGACGCAGCACCTCCCCTCGCATCTCCTCCGCGGTCTCCACTCTCACCACCTCACAACCCCCGGGCTCCGGTATCGCAACCGGCCCGGACACCACCGTCACCGCCGCCCCGCGGCCCGCGGCAGCCGCGGCCACCGCATAGCCCATCCTCCCGCTCGAGCGGTTCGAAATAAAGCGCACCCCATCCAGCGGCTCCCGCGTAGGCCCCGCGGTCACCAACACCTGCACCCCTGCCAGCTCGCCGGAGGCGACCGCCGCCACCACCGCCGCGGCGATCACCTCGGGATCAGCCAGCCGGCCCTTGCCGCGGGCTCCAGAGGCCAGGCGGCCGGTTTCCGATTCCACGATGTGGGCGCCTCTGGCGCGCAATCGCTCCAGGTGCTCCTGCACCACGGGATGGCTCAGCATCTTGTCGTTCATTGCGGGCGCCACCACCAGCGGAGCCCGCGTCGCCAGGGCGACTGTGTAGATGAACTCGTCCGCCACCCCCAGCGCTAACTTTGCAATCGCATCCGCGCTCGCCGGCGCCACCACCACCGCCGCCGCCCGCTCCGCCAAGGACACGTGTTTCACCGACCATTCCCCGAGCTCCGCGAACATGTCCACCGTTACCGGATTGCCGGTCAGAGTCCGCAGCGTAATCGGCGTGATGAACTGCGCGCCTGCGGGCGTCAGAGTCGCGTGGACATCGGCCCCCAGATCCATCAGGCGCCGCGCCACCTCCGCTCCCTTATAGGCGGCAATGCTCCCGGTGATCCCGAGCACCACCGTCTTGCCCGCCAAAGCTTCAGCCATCCATCTCTCCGAACAGCTCGCTTACCTCCAGCCGGCGCACCCGACAGCGCTCGGCCTCCAGTATCGCCAGCAGCCTCCGCGCCGCCGACTCCACGCGGTCGTTGACCACCACATAGTCGTACATCGTCACGAGCTTCATCTCTTCCCGTGCGACCTCCAGGCGTTGCTGCTGAATCTGCGCGCTCTCACTCCGGCGTCGCCTAAGCCGCTGCTTCAGCGCCGGCCAGGAAGGTGGCAGCATATAAATGAGCACCGCCCCCGGGCGGCGCTCGCGCACCTGCATCGCCCCTTGTACCTCAATCTCCAACACCACATCGTACCCCGCCTCTAGTTGCCGGTCAACCCACGGGGCCGGTGTGCCGTACTCATGGCCCAGGTAAGTTGCCCATTCCAGAAGCTCTCCCCCGGCCGCCATACGCGCAAACTTTTCCGGCAACCGAAAGAAATAGTCCCGGCCTTCCTTTTCCTCCGCGCGCTTCGACCGCGTCGTCACCGACACCGACCGGCGCAGACGCGCCGCCCCGGCCCCGCGCCCGGACATCGCCTTCGCCACCACCGTGCCCTTCCCCACCCCTGAGGGGCCCGACACCACAACCAACAGACCACGGCTCGACCTGCCTTCCGCTGCCGATCTCAAACCTGCACCCACTTGATGCGGTTATCGATCCCTCGAATGCCGTTGATGCCTTCGATGGTATTCTCGATAATCTCCATCTCCTTCTTCGGATCTGGGATCTTGTTGTATCGCGTCTCTTTCAGCTCTCCCCCCAGATACGCGACGCCGTGAATAACCGTGACTTCGAGGCGACTCGTGTCCACCTCCCGCCGAATAATCTCGCTCTTCACCTTCCTCGTCAGTACCGCGTCACCCGGTCTCACGGCTCTACCTCCTCTCGCGCGCCTCCGCCTCCACCGTTATCGGAAGATCGGCCATCCCATGATAAGTGCTCTCACCCGACCGCAATGCGACCACTAAATGATATGTCCCTGCCTCCAGCGGGATCAAATCGAGGGCGATCCTGCGGCGCTGCCTCGGGTGCATCCCGGCGTAGGCCAGAACCCGCCACTGCCCCGACTCCGTGCACCAAGTGGGTTCAGGACGAACCGAGCGAAGCTCGAATCGCTCCAGCGAGTCCTTTCTTATCTCCAGCCGCACCCCATCCGCCACCACATCAGACGGGTTGTAGATCAGGGCCGTCACAGTGTAAGGCTCCTGCAGCACCGCCGCACGATAGTCCGCCTCTATCGCAAGCTCGAGCTCGGCCTGCGGCGCGGCCGTCGGGGTCGGCATCCATAACAGCCAGACAAGCGCGTAGCCCACGGCGAAGAGCGCCGCCGCCAGCCCGACCGCCACCAGGGCTGGCCGCGGTCTCTGCCGCACCACCACACTCTCGCGCGGACTGTGATAGCCGCAGGGCGGCGTGGCGTCCTCGCTGACCTCAAACATACCCGCCACCTCTGCCTTTGTGCAGACCGCCGCCTCATCGTTGAACCACCGGCAGTAGCCGCACTTGGCAAGGTTGTTCTGGCAGCCGACGCAAAACGGATAGTCGGGGGCGCGCGTGTCGTTTATTGCCCCGCACTGCTGGCATCTTACCTTCGGCACAAACCGCTGTCTCCATCCCCTCCAGGGATTATAGTCACGCCCGGAAACCGGTGTCAAGCGACCCCTCCCGAGCGAAGTTTTTCTCTTCCTGACGGCCTCGCCGAAGCCGTTGCTGATTTCCGCCCTAAACCCCTGCCCACACCGCCGAGGCCCCAACCTCCTCCCCACCCTTCGACCCATGCTCCCAACCCCACACCCTCGTCAGGATGACGGCCCTGTGGCCTCCGCAGTTGTAGGGCGGGCGCTCCCTCGCCCGCCGGCCGTTCCTCATAACGTTTCTTCGGTGGCTCTGCTCCCGAAGCCGCGACTCCACGCGCTCCCTCGCCCGCCGGCTGTTTCCCGTCTCTCGTTGGGTAGGATCTATTGGTGTTTCGGGAGACTACCGAAACCCAACTTTTGAGCCTCCTGCCCCGTGTCTTCGTAGGAGCGACATTCCTGTCGCGACCGGCCACCCATCGCCAAATCGGCACAGGAATGTGCCTCCTACGGGTGCGCTGCCGAGACACCCTCCGATTCGTCGTTTCCTCCTCAAATCACCAATCCCCCAACCTCCTCCGCACCCCTCGACCCGCGCACCCAACCCTCCGCCCTCGTCAGAAT
>CAZWRO010000059.1:0-10857 GCA_964635365.1 uncultured bacterium
GCGAGGAGGGATTCGCGGGCTACCGCGTCGCCGGCTTCGGCCGCCTGGTGGATGAGGCGAGGGGTGATGTCGGCCTGCTTCTCGAGCGTGCTTTCGCGGCCCTTCAGGTTGCGCTTGAAGAGCCGCACGAGGGCGGGGCCGGAAGCGTAGAGTTCGATGCAGCCGCGGTTGCCGCAGACGCACTTGGGGCCGCGGTAGTTGATGGAGAGATGGCCCAGCTCACCAGCGTTGTCGGAGAAGCCGTGAAGGAGGCGGCCGTCGGCGATGACGCCGGAACCGATGCCGGTGCCGAGGGTGAGGACGATGAGGTTGTCCACGCCGCGGCCGACGCCGACCCAGTGCTCGGCGAGGGCGGCGACGTTGGCGTCGTTGTCGAGAAAGGCGGGCTTTCCGAGGCGGTCGCGGAGGGCGGCCGTGATGGGGAATCCTTGCCAGCCGGGAAGATTGGGAAGGGGGTTGAGAAGGAGGCCGCGCTTGACACTGAGGGGGCCGGGCGCGCCGAGGCCGACGGCGAGAATGGCGTCCTCCGCGAGGCCGGCCTCGTCGGCGATGGTGCGGAGGGTGGAGGCGGCCTCGTCGGCCCAGGAGTCGCCGCCGCGCGGAGAGCGGGTGGGGAACGTTTCGTGTGCGAGCGCGCGGCCGGCCTCGTCCACGAGACCCAGCTTGGTGTGGGTGCCGCCTAGGTCTATCGCCCACACGCATCGCGGTTTGGATTGGCGGAGTGCGCTATCCATGGCTCAGGTGATCGGCGCTTCCTCCGGAGGCGGAAGGTGTACTTTAGTTTCCAAACGCGGCAACTCAGTGGCCACACGGACCTCCAAGAGACAAATGCTGTAATGCTACTTGCGGCCGCTCGCGCCTGCGGCCGTTCACACTTGGGAAATCGACGTGGGGCGCTCTTCGCCGCGAGGACTCAGCCGACCTCTGCCGCGGGCGCGGGAGCATCGAGGGTTTGCTTGCTGCCAATTGACTTCGGAGAGGCTTTGTGCTATGTTAGTGGCACCGCCGGAAACCCATGGCGCAGGGCACTGGTCGCTTCTGGAAGACAGGAGAAGATCGGTGCTCAAGTGTTAGCGGGATGGCGGCGGGCGCGGCCGTGGTTGATGTCACGGCCTCGTGTTCACAGGAGTGGGAGCAGGCGAGATGGCGAGGCAGGAGATCATTCTCACCGCGGAAGGCTTAAAGAAGGTCACGGCCGAGATCGATGAGCTCAAGTCGGTGGGGCGACCGCGCGTGGCGGATCGGATTCGAGAGGCCAAGCAGTTCGGCGATATCGCGGAGAACGCGGAGTACGAGGCCGCGAAGGCCGAGCAGTCGCTGATTGAAGGTCGTATCGATGCCCTGCAGTCCATCCTGCAGAACGCGGTGATATCCGAGGGGCCGGGGAAGGATGGGCGCGTGTCCGTGGGCTCGGTGGTGCGGCTGCGCGAGGTGACGAGTGGGGAGGAGACCGAGTATCAC
The DNA here is from genome assembly GCA_964635365.1 of uncultured bacterium. GTDB lineage: Bacteria > Armatimonadota > Hebobacteria > Hebobacterales > Hebobacteraceae > CAZWRO01. The sequence goes on from CAZWRO010000059.1 coordinate 1,462, forward strand.
ATTGTGGGGGCGCTGGAGGCCGATCCAGCGAAGAATCGCATTTCCAACCAATCGCCGATCGGGGAGGCGTTGATCGGGAAGAAGGCCGAGAAGACGGTCAAGGTCCGGACGCCGGGAGGGGTTCGCACCTACGTGATTCTTGCGGTGGGCGAGTAGCGGCCGTGGCGGGGGACCGAAAAGAGGGGGAGGCGCAGGGGAACGAGGGAGACCTGGTTCGCCAGCGACGGGAGAAGCTGCAGAGCCTGCGCTCGGAGGGGCGCGATCCTTTCCGCATCACCCGGTTTGACCGCACCCACCTGGCGGCCGAGATCCACGGAGGTTTTGACTCTCTGGAGGGGAAGCCGGCGAAGGTGGCGGGACGGGTGCTGGCTCAGCGGCGGCACGGCAAGGCCACTTTTGCGGACCTCCAGGATGGTTCCGGGAAGATCCAGTTGCTGTTCGGCCTCGACCGCCTGGGAGAGGACCAATACCGCGCGCTGAGTGAAGTCGACGGCGGGGATCTGCTGGGAGTGGAGGGGCGCATCTTCCGCACCCGCTCGGGTGAGGTGACCCTGGAGGTCGCGGCCTTCACGCTGCTGGCCAAGGCCTTGCGCCCGCTTCCCGAGAAGTGGCACGGCCTGAAGGATATCGAGATTCGGTATCGGCAGCGCTACCTCGACTTGATCTCCAATGAGGACTCCCGGCGCATCTTCACGGTGCGGAGCAAGGTGATTAGCTCGCTCCGCGGCTTTTTCGAGGAGCGGGGATTCCTCGAGGTCGAGACCCCGATGATGCAGCCGGTGCCCGGCGGGGCCCTGGCTCGTCCTTTCGTCACCCACCACAATGCCCTGGACATAGACCTTTACCTTCGGATCGCGCCGGAGCTGTACCTGAAGCGGCTGATAGTGGGCGGGCTGGAGAAGGTCTACGAGATCAACCGGTCCTTCCGGAACGAGGGAATGTCGACGCGGCACAACCCGGAGTACACCATGCTGGAGGCCTATCAGGCCTACGCCGACTACCACGACATGATGGAGTTGGTGGAGGAAATGGTGGCGCGGGCGGCCCAGGAGGCGCTGGGGACCACCGAGGTGGAGTGCGACGGCCACAAGATCGACTTGTCGCCGCCGTGGCGCCGAGTGGCGCTTTTCGAGAGCATCCGGGAGAAGACTGAGATCGACCCTCAGCGCCTGGAGTCGGTGGAGGAGGCGCGGGAGGTGTGCTCTGAGCTGGACCTGCCGGCGGAGCCCGACCTGGCGTTGAGCACCATGATCAACAACATCTTCGAGGGCTTTGTGCAGCCGTCGCTGATCCAACCCACCTTCGTCACGGACTATCCGACTGCGATTTCGCCCTTGGCGAAGGCCTGTCGGGACAATCCCAGGCTGGCCGAGCGGTTCGAGCCGTTTGTGGCGGGGTTGGAGCTGGGGAATGCGTTCTCGGAGCTGAACGATCCAGAGGAGCAGCGACGGCGCTTCGAGGAGCAGGTGGAATCTCGGGCGGCCGGCGATGCGGAGGCGCACCCCATGGACGAAGACTACGTGCGTGCGCTGGAGTATGGTATGCCGCCGGCGGGGGGGCTGGGCCTGGGTGTGGACCGACTGGTGATGGTGCTGACCGGCGCCCCATCGATACGCGACGTGATCCTGTTTCCCCAGATGAGGCCGCAGAGCGGAACCTAGAGCGGCCTCACCTCAAGCGGCCTCACATAGTTTCCGAGGTTTCGAGGATGTGTGCAACATCCCGATAGAGGACGTCGCGTAGCTGCCCCTCGGTCGAAACGGTCAGGTGGAAGTTGTTGTAGTAGCGGAGGTGTCCGACGAGCGTCGTGCCCGACTTCAAATGCACGATGACGCGCAGTTCCGGCTCCAATTGCGACCGCGCGTGAAGCCGATCCCACAACTGGTCGACCGGATCCGACGAGTGATCGTAGATCAACGTTGGCGGAGCCGGCGGCTTCTGCATGACGGCCTGCCTTCCTCGCAAGCTGTGCGCTGCGTTCGCCTCGGGATAATAGATAAATGAGGTCTGATACAGACGCTGTCGCCGCTTGCTTGCCGTCACAGTTGCGGCGGCGGAAGATGAAGACGACGTTCCGCCGATTGTTGGCTCGCCGGGCTCCTTTGCCCTCGCCTATGCTGCCATGTATTATAGCACGAGAACGCCGCAGAGACAAGCCTCGCCGGAATGAGAGGGGCGCTGCATTGGCCTCCGCCTTGACACCCAAGAGGTGCGCCGACTATACTGGCTGGGTGCGTTTTGGGTGAGAAGACGACAAGAAAATCGTGAAGATCCACCCTTGCCTTGGCCCAAATGACCTTTCGGCCAGACAAGCGCGGCTGAGGTTGAATTCATGGGTGACTATTTGGGGGAAGTGGCGGGACTGCTCCGTGAGGTGCCTCAGGACACTCTGAGAGCCATTTCAGACCGGCTGTGGCAGGCGCACTGCGAAGGCAAGCAAGTGTTCACCTGCGGAAATGGCGGGAGCAATGCCACCGCGGCCCACTTCGTTGTGGACTTGGTGAAGGGCATCGACTGGCCCCCCGGGCAGAGAGGCTTTCGAGCCTTTTCCCTTGCCGACAGCACGTCGGCTCTGACGGCCTATGCTAACGACCTGGGATACGAGCACATCTTCTCGGAGCCGTTGCGGCATCTGATAGGGGTTGGGGACGTGTTGCTGGTCTTGAGCGGCAGCGGGGAGTCGAAGAATGTGCTGCGGGCGATGGGGGTGGCGAGGGAGGCGGGGGCGACAGTGATAGCTCTGATCGGGAGAGATGGCGGCCGCGCGAAGGCGCGGGCCGACATTTGCTTGATAGTGCCGGTCGAGAGCATGCAGCAAATCGAGGACGTGCATCTGGCCGTCGCGCACGCGCTCTACGTGGAGCTGAAGGCACGAGCCGAGCTGGGTGGCAAGTCGGACTAGGCGGGCATGGTGGAATTCGACCTCTGCGTGATCACTTGTCGTGGCGAGGGACTGAAGCACGGCCATAGGGCGGAGCTCAAGCGCGGCCATATCGAGGTCGCGCGGGCGGCCCTGGAGGGTGGGGCCCGCTTGATACAGCTGCGAGAGAAGCGCCTGGAGGGTCGTGCCCTGTGGGGGGTGGCGCAAGCGATGCGCGCGCTCACCCACAAATACGGCGCGGCCCTGATAGTGAACGACCGCGTGGACATCGCGCTGGCGGCGGAGGCGGATGGCGTTCACCTGGGTCAGGAGGATATCCCGCTGGCGGTCGCTCGCCGATTGCTGGGGGCCGAAGCGGTGATTGGGGTATCGGTGTCCAGTGAAGAAGAGGCGGGGGCGGCGGAGAAGGAGGGGGCCAGCTATGTGAGCGTCGGCTCGGTCTTCCCGACCGCTTCGAAGCCTGATGCCGGCGTGGCAATTGGGGTGGAGCCGTTACGCCGGATCAAGCGTGTGGTGGGCGTGCCGGTACTTGCGATTGGGGGCGTGAACTGCGACAATGTTCAGGCGGTGATTCGCGCGGGGGCCGACGGGGCGGCCGTGATCTCGGCCGTGGCCGAGGCGGAGGATATGGTCGGGGCGACCAGGCGCTTGCGGAGTCTGATTGTCGAAGCACGCGGAGGGCAGGGGGATCAGGAGCAGTTCCATGACTCAGCTTGAGATTGCGCGACAGGGAGAGGTGTCTCCTCAGATGCGCGCCGCGGCCGAACGCGACGGCGTTGAACCGGAGGCGCTTCGTGAGACGGTGGCCGCGGGCACGGTTGTGCTGCCGGCCAATCCCGCGCACGTGCGGCTGGCGCCGTGCGCCATCGGCGCGGGCGTGCGCATTAAGGTAAATGCGAACATCGGCACTTCCTCCAGCGATGCGGATCCGGACCGGGCGGTGCACAGAATGCAGGCCGCCCTGGAGGCGGGCGCGGACACGGTGATGGACCTGAGCACGGTCGGCGATCTGGACGCCATAAGGCGGCTCGTGCTCGCCGAGTGCCCGGCGCCGGTGGGGACGGTTCCGATCTATCAGGCCGCCATCGAGGCCGCCGGCCGCGGGGTCGGGGTTGCCGGTATGACGGAGGAGGAGTTGTTCGCGGTGATCCGCCGGCAGGCCGCCGACGGGGTCGATTTCATAACCGTGCACTGCGGGGTCACGCGGGAGACCTCGCGCTTGGCTCTGGAGGGAAGGAGAATCGCCGGCGTGGTCAGCCGCGGGGGGACTTTCACGATTTGCTGGATGCGGGAGCACGAGCGCGAGAACCCCCTCTACAGCCGGTTCGACGAGCTTCTGGACATCGCCCGAGAGCACGACGTGACGCTGAGCCTGGGAGACGGGCTCCGGCCGGGCTGCCTCGCGGATGGTTCCGACCGGGCGCAGATAGAAGAGACCGCGATCCTGGGCGAACTCGTCGTGCGGGCGCGGAAGGCGGGCGTGCAGGCGATGGTGGAAGGGCCTGGGCACCTGCCGATCGATCAGGTGGCGGCGAATGTGGTGCTGCAGAAGCGGCTCTGCCACGGCGCTCCGTTCTATGTGCTGGGCCCGATTGTAACGGATGTGGCGCCGGGATACGATCACATTACGGGGGCCATCGGGGGCGCGCTGGCCGGGATGTCCGGGGCTGACTTCCTGTGCTACCTGACTCCGGCCGAGCATCTGGGACTTCCCAGCTTCGAGGACGTCCGCCGAGGAGTGGTCGCCACGCGGATAGCCGCTCACGCCGCCGATATTGTTCGTCTGGGGCCGCGCGCGCGGGACTGGGACGATGAGATGGCGCGGGCCCGCAGCCGACTGGACTGGGAGCAGCAGTTTCAACTGGCGATCGACCCGAAGGAGGCCCGCTCCCGCCACCAGCCGGCCGAGGGCGATGGCCGCGGCTGTTCGATGTGCGGCGACTACTGCGTGTTCTCGCTGCTTGACCCCACGAGCGCAACGCGGAAATGAAGCCGCTGGGCGGTGCGCCAATCGGGGATGTCGGGGAAGATGCGGTGGTCGCCCGCTTCCGAGAGCTGGCCTCGTCGGCGCTTGGGGGGGCGGTGCTGATCGGGCCGGGCGACGACACGGCGGCCTTCCGGATGGAGGAGGGCCGGATCGTCCTGTTCACCTGCGACATGATGACGGAGGGGATTCACTTCCGCCGCGAGTGGTCGGGCGCGGAGGAGATCGGCTGGAAGGCGATGGCGCAGAACATTAGCGATATCGCCGCGATGGGGGGAGAGCCGCGGTTTGCGGTGGCCTCGGTTGCGATGCCCCGGGAGGCGGAGGCGAAGTTCGCAGAAGGCCTTGCGCGAGGGTTCATCTCGGCGGCTTCGAGCTACGGGGCCGCGCTGGTGGGGGGAGACCTGGTGGGATCGACGGGGCCGATTGTCGTAGATGTGGCCTTGATGGGGGTGGTGGAGGAGGAGCTGCTGCTGCGCCGGGGCGGGGCGCGTCCGGGAGATGCGATCCTGGTGACGGGGTCGCTGGGGGCCTCGGCGGCCGGTCTGGCGCTGCTGTCACGTGGGGCTGCGGGCCGGCGATCGCCGGAGGTGGAGCGAGTGCTGCAGGCGCACCGGAGGCCGCGCCCCCGAGTGGCGGAGGCGAGAGCCATCGCAGAGTCGAGGCGCGCGAGCGCGATGATGGACGTGAGTGACGGCGTCGCGCAGGACTTGGCGCGGCTCTGCCGCGAGAGTGGGGTGGGCGCGCGCGTTCGTACAGATCGCATTCCGGTCGACGCGGCCTGCGCCGCGGTGGCGGAGGAGCTGGGTGAAGACGCGCTGGAGTGGGCGGCCAGTGGGGGAGAGGACTACGAGCTGCTCGTGACGTGTCCCGCAGAGGCGGCGGAGGAGATCGCGGCCGCGGTGTCGGAGAAGACTGACACGCCGGTGGCGGTGATAGGAGAGATTGTCTCTGAGGAGGGTGTGAGCTTCCTCGGGGCCGATGGGGAAGCGCGTATGCTGGGACCGGGATTCGATCACTTCGGCGGGAGCGGGGAAGACTCCTAACGAACAGGTCTCGCGGCGCGGATCCGCAGGAGGCGATAGTCGGTGAGCAGGCGCGGCAGATTGATCAGTTGGTTGGTGGTGGTAGGCTGCTCGGTGCTTATCCTGGGATTTTTCTTGGGGCCGGGAAGGCGCGTCGCCGGGCCAACTGGCACGGAGACGGCCGCGAGGAATCCGGAGCCTGCGGCGTTCGCAGCAGACGATGCCGCAGAGGCGGCGGAGCCGAAACCGGCCGAGTCCAGCGCGGAGGCTGCGACTGCTGAGGAGGAAGCCTCGGAGTCGCCGGAGCCTGTATCGCAAGCAAATGCAGAGCAGGCCGGTTCGTCTCCCCACGCTGAGATGGAAGCGACACCCGTGAATCGGAGCGCCGCCGCGCCGGTGGCGCCCGAACCGAAGCCGGCTGACACGGGGCCGCCGCCAACAGAAACCACCTATCCCCGGACGCCTGCGGAACCTCCCCCGGTCCCCGCGGAGGGCGAGGCCCCTCAGCAGAGCCCTGTGCCTTCGACAGGAGAGGCCCCACGGATCGTCTTCGAGGAGTCGGTGTTCGACTTCGGCATGATGTACCAGCAGGAAGAGGTATCCTACGAGTTCGGCTTCACCAACCAGGGGAACGGGCCGCTCAGGATAGGTCGCGTACAGAGCACCTGTGGATGCACGGCGGCGATAGCCACGCAGGGCGATATCGCGCCGGGCGAGAGCGGCGTCATCAGCATCACGTTCCGTTCCGGTAGGATGCGCAGTCGGGTGACGAAACATATCTACGTGGAATCAAACGATCCATTGGAAGCCAGGGCCACCCTAACCGTGACCGGTGAAGTGAAGGAGGAAGTCGAGGTGGTGCCTCGCGGGATCTACATCGGGACCGTGCTGGTGGGCGAAACGCTGGAGCGATCGGTGGTGATTCGACCCGTCGATGTCGAGTCGCTGGAGATCGTCAGTGTGACTGTCAATCACGCGGCGCTGAGGGTCGCCGATCCGGTCGCGCTGGAAGATGGATCCGGGGGCTATCGGCTGGACCTCCAGTTCGGCCCCGTGGACAGCGCAGATAGGATCAGCGCGAAGGTGATAGTGCGCACTAATCTCGAACACTCCAATGAGATCTACATCGCGATTTACGGAAGAGTGCAGGAGGCGCAGGAATCAGGTGTGGCGGCACCGGCGGAATAGCTCTGGGCAGAGCGATCTCTGGGGGATAGCGCTCGGCGCGCTCGCCATTCTGTTGGGGAGCGCGACCCTCGGAATCGTCGTCAATCACTTCTCTCCGCGCGGCATCCCCATCTTCGCGCGGGGCGATCAGGAGGGACTGCCACTGCCGCCGGGTCTGCTGGCGATATCGCCCGAGGAGGCGAGGCGGGTGCTCGATGATGAGTCGGCGATCTTCCTCGACGCCCGCAGCCCCGAGGAGTACGCGGAGGGGCATATTCGCGGCGCGCGGAGCCTGCCGCTCGAGGCTTTCGAGGAGAGCTATATGGACGTCGCCGAGCAGATCGAGTCGGCGGCGAGCGCGGTGGTGTACTGCGAGGGAATCGAGTGCGCCGATGCGGTGCGGACGGCCGAGCGTTTGCTGGAGGCCTTCCCCGGCAAGGTATACGTGCTGGAGTTGGGGTGGAGAGCGTGGCTGGAGGCGGACTACCCCAAAACAGAGGGGGCGCAGCCATGACCCGGCGCGGCGCGGGCAAGTGGCTGGGACATCCAGCGCTCGGCGCGGTCTGTCGTCTCCTGGTCGGCGGGATCTTCATCTACGCCAGCCTGCCGAAGGTGCTCAACCCCGACGAGTTCGCGAGGCTGGTCTGGGGCTATCGCATTCTGCATCCCGACTTTGTCAACATCGTTGGGATAACGCTTCCCTGGATCGAGCTGGCGGCGGGGGCGTTTCTCGTCCTCGGGATCGTGCCGCAAAGCAGCGCCACCGTCCTGGGGGGCCTGCTTCTGATGTTCATCGGGGCGGGATTCCTCGGCCTGGTGCGTGGTCTCGACATAAACTGTGGCTGCTTCTTCCCGTTCATGAGCAACCACAAGCTGGGCTGGGATCTGCTGGTGCGCGACGGGTTGCTGCTGCTGGCGACGGCTCAGGTGGTCGTCTGGCCGAGCAGCTTTCTGCCCGGCAAGGGCGGCAAGTCCGACGACTGATCGCACAATCGCCGCCTCCGCGGCCGGGAGGGGAGCGCGTGGAACCGCGAGTAGAGTGCAATGACTGAGTACGTGTTGGGGATCGACGTAGGCACAAGCGGCACGAAGGCCGTGCTGGTCGATGCGTCGGGCCAGGTGGTGGCGCGGTCCACGCACGAGTATCCGCTGCACACACCGCGACCGGGCTGGGCGGAGCAGGACCCTACCGACTGGTGGCGCGCGACGGTGAGCGCGATTCGCGATGTCCTGTCGGCTTCCGAAGTACGGCCCGAAGAGGTTCGCGGGTTGGGGCTGTCCGGGCAGCAGCACGGCTCGGTCTTCCTCGACAAGAACGGGGAGGTGCTGCGGGAAGCGCTGTTGTGGTGCGATCAGCGGACGGCGGCCCAGTGTGATTGGATCCACGATACGGTCGGGTTCGACACAGTGGTGGCGGAGACGTTGAACCCGGTTCTCACCGGGTTTCAGGCGCCGAAGATCGTGTGGCTCCGGGACTACGAGCCGCAGCTCTATGAGCGACTGAAGACGATACTCCTGCCGAAGGACTACATTCGGTATCGGCTCACGGGACAGTTCGCCACCGAGGTGTCGGATGCGGCCGGCACTTCGCTGCTCAACGTGGGCCGCCGGCAGTGGTCGGAGGTGATGCTGAAGGGCCTGGGCCTGACGAGGGACATGCTGCCGCCGGTGTATGAGTCACCGGTGGCATCGGCGGCGATTTGTGAGACTGCGGCCAGAGAGACGGGGCTGCGCGCGGGGATGGCGGTGGCGGGAGGGGGCGGGGACAACGCCTGCAGCGCGGTGGGGAATGGTGTGCTTGAGGAGGGGATCGTTGCGGTATCGGTGGGCACCTCCGGGACGGTTTTCGCGCCGATGCGGGAGCCGAAGATGGACCCGAAGCTGCGGGTGCACACCTTCTGCCATGCGGTGCCGGGACAATGGCATGCCATGGGAGTGATGCTGTCGGCCGGCGGCTCGCTGCGCTGGTTCCGGGATGAGCTTTGCGGCGAGGAGAAGGCGGAGGCGGCAGAACGGGGCCTGGATCCTTACGAGGTGATTACGGGCAAGGCGGCCACCGCGCCCATTGGGTCAGAGGGGCTGCTCTTCCTGCCTTATCTCACCGGCGAGCGGACGCCACACGCGGACCCGCACGCCCGCGGCGTGTTCATGGGCCTGGGGCTGAGGCACACCAAGGCGCACCTGGCGCGGGCGATTATGGAAGGGGTGTGCTATGGGATGCGGGACTCGCTGGAGATCCTGCGGGAGATGGAGCTTCCGATTGATGAGGTGCGGAACACCGGCGGCGGTGCCCGGAGCGCATTCTGGCGGCAGATGCAGAGCGATGTCTTTCGCACCCC
>CAZWRO010000060.1:0-8467 GCA_964635365.1 uncultured bacterium
CGCCGAGTCCTTGCAGAGCAGGGGGATGGCGTAGACATGATTAGCGGTTGATCATCAGCTTCATCGGAAGAAGGTAGGCGTAAAGCAGGGGCCGCGGCACACGCAAGAGGAGCGGCGCCCAGCGCTCGCTGTGCGACAGCTTGTAACTGAGCAAGAAGAACGGCGCTCCGACTAGGTCGTTCCACCGGGCGCGATGCTCGCCACTGTAGGGCACTTGCATCCCGAACAGCGGCGCCAGCCGATGTCGGCCTGCGATGTTCCACTTATGGTAGACGAGAGATCGCTTCTGCGCCTGGATCAAGACACCTGGCTCCGTCCGGCTGCCGTCGAGAGTGCCCTCTTCAAGCATCTCTTGCAGCACCGCGGTATGCTCGGGATTCCGGGAGAGGAAGATCGAGTGCTTGATCGGATGTGATTTCAGCTCTCCAAGCCAGGCATCCCCGAAGCTCATGTCGGAGTGTTCAGCGAAGTGGTCTTCGCAGGCCAAGCAGCGCCGGGCACAGTGGAACCACAGGTTCTGGTACAGCCCGAAGTTAAGGTAAGGGAAGGTGTTTTCCGTCCCGTCCTTCAGCCGTACATAGCTACGCCCTCGCCAGTGCCCCTTGCGAAAGACGAACTCAGCAATCTGGTCCTGTGCAATGCCCTGCTTCGCCAGCACCCGGTCCAAGAGCTTACGGTTCGAGGCGTGGCCGCAGAGCAGGCCGAGGCGATAGGCAATGCGCTCCTTCAGTTCCGGGTACTTCGCCTCCAGCCGACGCAAGGCGCGGAGCTGGCAGGGCAGCGCGACGACGGCATAGCGGCCGGGCAGCTCTCTCAGACGGAGGATGTGGCGCAGCACCGGGAAGTCCATGTAGATGCTCGTCCGAGCCTGGAGTATCTCTTCCCGCGTGCGGGCGATCCACGTCTCGGCCTGCAGGCGGCCGTCCTTGGGAATCAGCCGGCTCACCAAGGCTCCGTCGATCCGGCCACTCTCCAACAGCCTGATCAACACCGCGGAGACGACGCCTCCGGAAGCGGCCCCGGCGCGTATGTCCTCCTCGCCTGCGTAGCCAAGAAAGCAAGTATCAAACTTGCCCAGCCAGAACTCGTCGGTCTCCTCCGCGCCAAATCGCTTTCCGGGCTTCACGGCGACGATAGGGCGATCGAGAAGCTCAGCCGCCAGGGCCCAGTTCCTTTCCGAACTCTCCACGACCGCTGGCAGCTGGGAGGCAATCTTCTCCCTGATACTCGCCTCGTTCTCGACCAGCTCATGGAATCTCGCCACAACGCTGTCGAACGAGAAGCTGGAGTAGTCCATCTGGTACGCGCCGAGCTCGAACATGTCGAGCACCTCGAGGTACTTGTGGCTCCATCCTACGAGCAGCGTCGGGACGCCCGTCGACAGGCCCGACACCATGGCATGGAACCGCGAGGCGAGGAAGAAACGCATCTTGCCGATGATGTGCCGCAACTGCTCGGCGCTCAGCCCGGCATCGATGAGACGACATCGATCCTTGTGGGACACTTTCTCATACACGCGGCGACAAGTAGGCAGATCGTTTGTCCGGCTCTTCGGCTTGCCGATTCGCGCAGAGTGGGCGAAGACGACCACATTCACATCGTAGGCATCAATGACATGGTCCACGAAGCGGGCCATTATCCCCGGATAGTCGATGCCTCGCTTGGCGCAGTACTTCTCGACGACCGTGCTGGGCGACACGCCGACCAGGTCGCCGGCGAAGAAGGCGTCGTTGCAGACCTCGTCTGCTGCAGCCGCGGACGCCTCGTCGACCGGCATGGCGAACGCTATGTCAGCGCAAACAGGACGGTCACCGAGCCCCACTTCGCGGAGGTGCTCCTGGGTAATCCGACCGCGGGCGACTATCGTAGTGACCTTGGGAAGATAGCGCCGTGCCAGAAACCGGTTGACTTTCGTCTGGAATGGGCCGAGGGCCTGAGAAGCCTTGAACAGCGACTTGTTGAGCAGCAGCGCCGGTAGAATCATCGCCGCGTTGTACAGGACGATAGCGCCGCGACCGTCCGAGAAGGAGATCCCGGCAACATCGACGACGAGGTCGGCTTCGAGAAGAGCCCGGATGGCCGGAACCCGGCGAACGAAGCCACCTGGCAGGTGCAGCTTCGCCAACCACCGGCGGACCCAGCAGAGCGGGATGATCAGGAACAACAACTGCAGTGGCTTGCACGAGACGACGCGAACTGCCGGGTCTGTGTTGAGATGACGATCCTCTTTCGGGTAGATGCTCAGCACGGAGAAGGAGCTGCCCGGCGCGAGACGGGACAGATGATGGACGGCGGCGCGCAGCATCGCCTGCGCGCCTTTGTTGCCCGATATTGTCCCCCCAATGATCGCGATCCGACGGCAGACCACCCTGCTAGTCCTCCGACCTGTCAAATCTCAACTGCGCGATCTGCTCGGCAATGAACCCCAGCAAGAACAACTGCAACGCAAACAGCATGCAGAACAGGGACATATTCGTGAACCGGTGCACCGTGAACCACGTGTGCGCATACCACCCCAGACCGAGGCCGAAGAGCGCGCCCGACGCCGGCAAGAACACCTTGATCGGGGCGAACAGGGTGGCTATCTTGGTGATGATGAGGAGGAACCGCGTTCCGTCGCGAAGGTACCTGATCTTGCTCGTGCCCATGCGCGGCAAAGCATCGAAAGGCACGTACGCAACACTGTAACCGGCGCGAAAGAGCGCTAACGTAATCGTGCTTGGATAAGAGAAGGTGTTCGGCAATAGGTATAGGAATCGCTTGGCCACATCTCTGCGGATTGCCCTGAGGCCTGATGTCAGGTCGGGGATCTTGTGCCCGGCGACATAGCTGGCGAGCGTGTTGTATAACCAGTTGGCCAGTCCGCGATGCAGGCCCGCCTGAGAACCGAATCGCCGCGCGCCAACCGCCATGTCGTGGCCCTGTGCAATCGGTTCCAGGAGCCGCACCACGTCCTTCGCCGAGTGCTGGCCGTCGCCATCCATCATAACCACGATGTCGCCGCTGGCCTTTCGAATGCCAGCCTTCACAGAAGCCCCATTGCCCCGATTATAGGGTGACCGCACAACTGTCGCCCCGGCTTCCTGGGCGGCCTCGGCCGTGCCATCGCTGGACCCGTCATCCACGACGATGACCTCTTTCAGGTTCGGCACCTGCGAGACCACATCTCGCACGACCGCCCCGATGGCCTCCTCTTCGTTGTAGGCCGGAATGACGACGGATATCTGCATACGACCTTCCTAATCTCCAGCGCAGGTCAACATGGCCTCGCGTTACCGCGGAAGGCACTCGCGGCGACCCCGCCACCGTGCAGAACTAGCGTGTTGTTCGGTGCCACTGCCAGTACTTCCTTCGGACGAGCGGACAGAGGCTCAAGGGATCCCGCACCGGAGAGCGCGAGCAACGACGAGTCGTCAGGCGCTCCTCGCCGCGTCGACCACACTTTGGATCAACTCTTGCCAGTGCAGTGCCACCTTCGGCCTGTCGAAGTTCTCCCGCGCGTAGCTCTTGAGCCGGTCCGAGTGAGCGCTGATGCCCTGTTCGTCCGCACGAAGACGTTCGATCAGCGCCACCGCCTCCCCGACATCGCTGAAGCAGTACTCGCTGGGGTAGAGGTCGGGCACCTCATCGCGCAGCCGAACGACCGGAACCGCGCCGGAGGCCATGCCTTCCGCAACGCTGAGATGGAAGCTCTCTATGTCGCTCGTCGACAGTATGAAGCCTATCTTTCTGAACCAGATAGGTACGTCTTTCCCGAATGGATCAAACACAATGGAGTCGCGCCAGGAGCTTCGGTTGATGCGCGCCATCTGATCGAGGTAGTACGTGCGCTCCTCCTCGTCTCGCCACACCCAGGGATACTCGGTCGGGAGCTTGCCCTTGATGAACAACACGTGGCGGCGGTCCCTTCTTCGCAAGCCCTCGAAAATGTCCAGCGCCAGGTCGAGGCGCTTCAGCTTGGGGCAGACCCCGAGCAGGCCCAGCCGGAACTCGCTACCACCAAGTTTGGGCTGGCCCAGGAGATCGCACTCCACAGCATTCGGGATGGACACGACGCGCTCCCCAAGCGCCGGGAGTCGCTTCTTCACTTGCTCCCTGAAGTGCGGAGACACGGTGACAACGCGGTGCACGTTTGCCAGGCTCAGCTGCTCCGGATAGTCAGTCTCTAGCTCCACGCGGTGGAGGCGGACGACCAGACCCGTTCGCGCTGGAAGGTTCTGCGAATACCATGCGGCGTTCCCCAAACACCATTCGGCTACCACGACGTCGGCCCATTCCGCCAGCGTCTTGCTTTCCCTCTCGTCGTGACTCGCGTGGCCCGCCCACTGCTCCACTCGCACGTCGAAGTGCGCCAGGCCGCCAAGATCGGCCATGATGTCCTCGGCGAACTTGAGATCATGCCCGGCGAAGACTACGTTCACAGGCTTCCCACGTGCCGCATGCTTCTTGGCCGCGGAAGCTGCTGTCCTGCTGTAGGGACTTCCACTACCAGTCACGTGCATCCCTCTTTCGACATCCGCGCCAATCCCCAACACCGCGGTGCGGCTGGGGACCAGAACGGGCGCGATTATCACCCCTCACGGGCCAGCCTCCGTATCAATTGCTCCCAAGCGACAACCACCTTCGGGGCGTCGAACCGTTCTCTGACGTACGCCTTGAGCCTGTCCGAGTGTCCCGCAATTCCTTGCTCTCCGGACTGCAGACGTTCGATCAGTTCAACCGCCCCGGAGGTGTCCGAGTAGACATACTCCTCCGGGTAAAGTCCCGGCACTTCGTCGCGAAGCCGGATCACGGGAACCGATCCCGAGGCCATGCCTTCCGCGACGCTTAGGTGAAAGCTCTCTATATCGCTCGTCGAGAGCACTAGCCCTATTTTGCGGAACCAGCTATGGACATCTCTCGCGAAGGAGTCAAACGTGACCGAGTCTCGCCATGAGCTTTGATTGATGCGCGCCATTTGATCGAGATAGTGTTTTCTCTCCTCCTCCTGGCGCCAGATCCAGGGATACTCGGTGGGGAGTTTCCCCTTCACGAATAGGACATAACGGCGATCGCGACGCCGCAGCCTGTCGAAGATGTCCAGCGCGAGGTCGAGCCGCTTCAACTTCGGACACATCCCAAGCAATCCAAGCCTGAACTCGCTTCCCCCCAGCTTCGGTTGATCGAGCAGATCGCAGTCCACTCCGTTGGGAATGTAGACGACCCGCTCGCGCAAACTCGGAAGGCGCGCCTTTACGCGCTCGGCGAAGGCCGGGGATACCGCCACCATGCTGTGCACGTTCTCGGTGTTCAGCAGTTCCGGGTACTTCCGGTCGAGCTCCACCCGGTGTACTCGGATCAGCAGCTTAGATCCCGGCCGCAGGTTCTTCGAGTACCAGATTGCGTTGTAGAGACACCACTCGGCAACCACCACATCGGCCCACTCGGCAAGTTCTCTGCTCACTTCCTCGTCGTGCTCTTTGATCGAAGGCCATTCGTCGAGGCGCACTTCGAAATCCGGAACCGATTGGAGGTGTGACAGAATCCGTCCGAAGAATTTCCAGTCATGGCTGGCGATGGCAATTCGTGTTCGTCCCGTGTTCCCGCGCTTGCCGCCCAATCGAGACGCCCCGCGGAGGCGACCCGTGTCCGCGGCGGGCCGAGGCAGATGCGGCGCGATGCGCTCCAACGCCGCCGAGAACGTGAACCGCCGGCTGGCCTCCCACGCACGCCGCGCCGCCGTTCGGTAGGCCTCCGCGTCTTCGAAAGCGCGAGACGCAGCCGCCAGGAACTCCTCCCGGGTATTGCAGAACAGGGGATAGTCCGAGCCCAGAAGCTCTTCGTGCATGGGGATTCGGTTGAGCAGCACCGGCTTGCCGCGGGAACCGTATTCGAGGACCTTTGTGGAGAGCTCGAGGCTGGAGTCAAGCTCGGGCTGTCGCCACGAGCATCCGACGTCGCAGGAGCTTATGAGCTTCTGAGTCTCGTCGCGGCTCAAAGCCTGATGCCAGACCACTCCTTCCGCCTCTTCGAGAAGCTGCCGCATCCGCTCCGCAAAACCGGGCACGTCGTGGATCTTGTCGCCGGCCACGTGGAGCTCTGCGTCGGGATGGCTCCTGCGTAGTTCGGCCGTCAGCTCGACCATCTCATCCGTGCGCCACAGAGGGGCGAACTTACCCACATAGACGAGCTTCTTGCCGCGCCGTTCAGGCGAAGGCGGGTCGGCAGGCAAGTCGGGGATCATCGGGGGCAGCAACAGGAACTTGTCGGGCCCTGCGCTCAACAGCCGCTGGACGCGGTCCTGGAGTTGTCTGGTTTGGCAGAGGAACCGCTCCGCGCGTTCGTGTATCGTCGTCAGGGCTTCGACATCTTCATCCGTGAAATCCGTCACGTACACCCAGATACGCCCGCGTAGAGAGGGCTGATCGACAACGGCGCGCGCGAGGGCCTGACCGCGCACCACGATCAGGTCGAACTTCTCCCGCTGATCCAGGGCCGCCAGCAGCCCCGCCGCGTCCGAAGCCCTCAGGCGCCGGCCCTGCACCCACTTGCTGATGTCGGGCGGCACCTGGCTTCGCCCGCCCCAGGGATTGAACAGCCGCACCTCTGGGTGTTCCTCCAGAGGCGCGGTCAACAGAGACCTGGAGGGGGGACGCTTCAAGGGAACCGTGACCTCGACGCCGGGATGCCGAGCCAGTACCTGGGCCAGCGAAACAGTCCAGATGGAAGAACCGTCAATCAGGTTCAGGTCCGCGTCACAGTAAAGGAGTATCTTCAGCGGCCTGCCCTCAACTTCTGCCCCTGGCATTCATCACTCTCGCCGTCAGATATCCGTCCGGCCGGAGAACCTTGGCCGCCCCCCCCGCACGTAGTTGAACCTGTCCGTCGAGAGAATCCGCGCTCCCGCGGCGGCAAGGTGCCTCATGGCCCCTGGTTCATGGAGCCCACTCCCAGGATAGCCAAGATCTCGCACCAGCTCCCTGCGGCCAAGCATGGCCGCTGGCAGGACGCTATCAACGTAGGCATATTCCTGGCCGTCGCCCACGAGACGAACTTCCTCCCCCGTTCCGTCCGCCGCGTAGTAAGCGGCCTTGCCCGCCGCGTCAATCTCCGAGTAGGAGAGCGCGCGCACCAGGTCGGCCAGATACCACGGCCCGTAGTGGTCTTCCGGGGACAGCAATGCTACGAAGTCGCCCGAAGCCTCCATCAAAGCCCGATCCCACCAGGCGGCTCCGTTAGTCGGGTCTGCCACGCCAAGCACGATGGCTCGATCTTTGTAGGGAGTCCGCGCCAGAGTCTCCTCCGCTGCCTCGCGATCCCCAGTGGGCGACACGAAGATTAGCTCTGCTTCGACGCCCTCCTGGCGGACGACCTGATCTATCGCCTCCGCAAACCCAACCTCCCCGCTTGCCCAAGCAAGCACGCTCACGCGCGGGGGCCGGGGCGGTTCCACCGCGTAGCCGAGCCGCGCTGCGACCTCTTGGAGCCGATGCGCATAGGTATGCCCCTGAGCTACGAGTCGTTGGCCGGCGAGCGCAAGTCGTTCGCGCAGCTCGTCATTGCCGAGCAGACTCTGGAGTGCCTCCTGGGCCTCCTCTCGCGAGGAGACAAGCCGTACCACGTCGCGCCCGAGCAGTTCCTCAATGCCTCGCGCCGGCGTGCTGACAACTGGCGTGCCGCAGGCCAGCAGTTCGAACACTCGCCGGGAGAACATGGTGGGAGAATCGGTGACAGAGTTGACATTCAGGAAGACTCGATACTGCTTGTAGACTCTCAGCATCTCCTGATAGGGCACTCCACCACGTGTGGCTGCTTGGAAGCGCTCCGGGAAATGGAAATCCCCGGCCTCGGGGCCATTCTTGCCGTACGCTCGGTCATATATGTCCAGCCCGAACTCCATCGCCGCCTCCAAGAGCCACTCAAGCTCCTTTTGGCGCTGCGGATGTCGGTTCCGGTAATAGGACCCGGCGAAGCAGACGGGCTTCTCCCGGTATCTCGGCACCCAAACCGGGTTATGGATTCGAGGTTGGGCCGCAAAGGCCAGTGGGTACACGCGGTCATGGCCCAGGTCGCGTTGGTACTGCGCCACGCAGTTGGCATCGCTCGTGAACACGAAGTCGAAGAGCTTCGCCGCCTCCTGGAACCGCTTGTAGTGGATGGGATCTTCCTTGTTCCAGAAGACGGTAGGAAGGCCTCGCCGACGACACGCCTCGACCAGTCGAGTCAGTTCTTCGCGGCTTCCTGGGTACGTGTCGTCGTAGGTCCCAATCCGGTATTCCCACGACCCGCCGTTCCCCTTCCAGGCTGACTCCACCAACAGAAAGTGCGGCCGTTCTCGCTCGAGAATGCCCTGCCAGTTGTCGGGCCTGAAGGTTACGATGCGACATTCGGGCCGAAGGCATTCGAGCGTAAACTCATCGAGTATCGCCGCCACCACTAAGTCCTTCACGGCCCGGGGGGACTCATAGCTGCCAGACAGCAGCAGGCG
>CAZWRO010000060.1:8477-10794 GCA_964635365.1 uncultured bacterium
GGCCTCCGTGGCCCCCGGAAGTGTCGCTACTCTGCCCACCGCAGTTGACCCAACGATTGGGCTGCCTGCACCCGCGGCCGTCCCCGGCGGCGGTATCGGCGCGAGTGGCGTGCGCACCTCGGCCATGCGTTGCTCGCGTCGGCGCTCCTTTCCCGTTAACTTCCGAACGGCGGCGGAAGTCAGTAACCCGATCGCCTGGAACGGAAGCGCCAACAGCAGGTAGGGCCTGCGCAGCGCGCGGACAATGAGCAGGCCCAGACGGTAGCTTGTGGCATCCTCCATCATCGCCAGACGCCGTGCCAGCTGGCGAACGGCGCGATCACGATCGCGGCAGGCCACGCGTAGAGCTTTCTCCACCCCGGAAAGCGCCTGGATTCGACTCGCACTCTCGGCCAGCCTACGCTCCAGGTCCTGGACCCGACTCGCGCTCTCGGCCAGCCCACGCTCCAGGTCCTGGACGTTCCCGCGAACCTTCGTCAGCTCGGCGTCGACAGCTCTCAGCTTCTTCTCGGTGGGTTCCAGCTTCTCCCGGAGATCCTGAATGATCCACAAGTACCGTTGTTCCACCGCATCAAAGGCTGCCTCTGTAAACTCCAGCCATTCACGAAGCTTCAACTGATCTGCCCTGCCAGCACGAACCTTGGTCTTCCGCGCCGACACACAAAGGACTGGCGGCGGCGTCTCTGCGCCGACAGGGGTGTGGATCAGCTCCACGTTCTCAGGATCGAAGCAGTCAGCAAGTGTCCGCACGAGGTCCAACAGGTAGAACCGACGCTTGTGGTCGTGGAACAAATGCACGCCGAAGGGAACGGTAACGACCAGCACACCATCATCCTTCAACAGCCCGTAGCAGCGCTGCACCAAGCGCTCCGGCTGGACCAGGTGCTCCAGTATCTCCCCCGCCAGAATCGTGTCGAACGGCCCGATTGCGAGATCTGCGGTGAGTGCGTCGGCCACGATGAACTGCACCCTGGCGCGGACAGATTCGGGTTCCTTCGCCAATTCTCTCCGTGCGTAATCCACAACTTCGGGCTCAAGGTCTATCCCGACAACTTCGAACCCCTCGCGCCCAAGTAAGATCGAAACTATCCCTTGGCTGCACCCTATGTCCAGAACACAAGACCCCCGGACCTGGGCACACATCCAGTGGATTCGGGACCGATGGTGTTGCTGGAAAGCACGCGTAGAATACGAGTAGGAATAGACTTCCGATACTCGGTCAAGTCTTCTATCCATATCCTCTAGCCTCCGGTAACGTCGGCGCTAGTCACTACCTTTGGAGGACGCGACGTAGGCATCTCGAATCTCCTCGGGCGATCCGTCGAGCTGCACGCGACCTTGCTCCATCCAGATGGCCCGGGTGCAGTACTGCTCCAGCAATCCCAAGCTGTGCGTGACAAATACTATGGTCTTATGGCGGCCACTCAGCTGGTCGAATATAGTGCCCACGCGGTTCCTGAACCTCTCGTCTCCTGCTCCCACCACCTCATCGATCAGCAAGATGTCCGGGTCAACGTTCACCGCAATGGAGAAGCCCAGGCGGGATCGCATGCCGGAAGAGTACGTCATCACCGGCGCATCGATGAAGTCACCAAGATCGCTCATGGCGACAATCGCCTCCATCCTCTCGTCGATCTGCTCCCGAGTCAGGCCGAGCAGAATGCCGTTGTTGTAAGCATTCTCACGGCCGGGCCGTCGCAGATTGAAGCCCGCCCCAAGCGACAGAAGCGTGGCAATTGTCCCTTGACTTTGGACTTGACCCCGGTCCGCCGAATAGATCCCCGCAATTACTCGCAAGAGCGTGCTCTTCCCGGCCCCGTTCGCGCCCACCACCCCGAGCACTTCCCCTCGGGGGATGTTCAGGTCTACACCGCGCAGGGCCCAGAACTCATCTTGCGATTTCCTCCGCTTCTTGCGCCTGATCATCGAGTGCAAACCCGTGATCGCTGCCCCGCGCAGGGTCAGTCGCTTCTTATAGAAGCGCAGGTGAAAATTCAGCCAAACCCCATCCAGCAGCACGGCCTGACGTTCGCCGTCTCCGGAGAGCCCTCGCGACTGGACCGCGTGCCTATCAGACATACTTCCCAATCTGGCCCTCCGCGCGGGCGAAAACGAAGATTCCCAGCAACAAGCAGAACAGACCGAAGACAAGTGCGTAGATCACCTGCCCCGAATCGGGGAGCTGCCCCCGCTGAACTAGTGATTCGAGCGTGTCCAGAATATTGGACATCGGATTCAACATATACAGCTTGAAGAGCAGCGGCCTAGTTGCGGCCTTGCTCTGCACCAAGTCCAGCGGATAGAGCACGGGAGACAT